>JAEOUJ010000099.1 GCA_016839405.1 Candidatus Gerdarchaeota archaeon
AGACACCACTTTGGTGGTTACTAAAATTATTGGGTGTATAGTGGTGAATAATAAAGAACAATTTTCAGACAGCAATATAGCAATTAAAGCTAAAAATATTTGTAAGGTTTATAATAGTGAACAAGTAAGCACTGTAGCATTGAAGAATATATCTTTAGAGATCGAACAAGGAAGTTTTGTCGCGATAATTGGTCCTTCTGGTAGTGGAAAATCAACTCTCATTCATTTATTAGCTGGTCTTGATAGACCTACTCAAAAAGAAGGGCAAGAATTAGACGTTAATACAAAATCTATTCTTAATCGCTCAGAAAATTGGCTGTCTGAATTTAGAGCAAATAATATTGGTTTTATTTTACAATTTTTTGGATTGTTAGAAACACTAACCTCACTAGAAAATGTTATGATGGGTGCATATTTTGGTAATGAAAAAAGGAAGCATTTACGACAACTTGCTGAAGAAGTTCTAAATGCAGTAGGTCTCAGTGCTAAATTTAACCATTATCCTTCTCAACTATCTGGAGGGGAAAAACAACGTGTAGCTATCGCTCGTGCACTTGTCAACAAACCAAGTATTGTTTTTGCAGATGAACCAACAGGTAATCTTGATTCATGGAGTGGCACAGAAATTTTATCCTTGCTTAAAAAATTAAATGAAGAATACGGAATAACTATTATGTTAGTCTCTCATGATCCAAAGGCAAGGGATTATGTTGATCGTGTTTTAGAAATAGTTGATGGGGAAATTTTCAGTGATACAAGAAATGATAGAGATTTAAGAGTTGAATTTGAAGATGTTACTAAGAAAAGTATTGCGTGATTTATCCCAACGAAAACTTAGATGTGTTTTAACCATAATTGGTTTAGGTGTTGCAGTAATTAGTATCACTGGTTTTGCTATTGCAAGTGAAAGCATTTTGGAAACTTCACGTCGTATGCTTGGAGATTATTCAGCTAATGCCTTTATTGCTGTTCGAGATGGTCCTTGGAATCAATCTTTTGTTAATGGTATCGATTATATTGATGATTATGAACCCACTTATTTACAGTATTCTAGCACATATGTTAATGATGAATATTTTATCATTTACATGAATGGTATTGATATGGCAAAGGTAGATAATGGCACTTCTGTTTCAGGAGTTGTTCTTGATGAAGGAAATATACCCTCTGCTGATAAGAATGAAACTCTGTTTGATTTTTTTGCAGCAAAAGATTTGGGCTTAGAAATTGGTGATTATATTGAATTTGTTTTGCCAACTGAATCTGGTAGTTTCAAAAAAGTGAATCTTACCATCTCTGGTTTTGCACATAATATCCGTTATTTAGGTTATACATTTTATAGCGGGATAGATATCTGGATGAATTTAACCAGTTTACAAACACTATTAGAAAAACCAGATGTTTTTGATATACTCTTTTTGAAAATAGCAGAAGAAGGGGATCGTCTCGAGATACAAGATACTATTTCTTCCCGAATGGAAGATAAAGGATTAGAGATTGTTATTCGTTATGGTTACTATAGTGAAAATTACAATAGCAGAATTGCTATGCTAAATACTATGAGAATAATAGTTATTTTTGTAATGATTATTGGTTTGGTAATAGGAGGGCTTTTAGCAGCTACAACCATACAAATGGCTATTGCATCAGAGAAAGAAGATATTGCTTTAATGAAAATTTTGGGTGGAAAAAAGGGACAAATTGTTTCAATTTATCTTCTCGAGGCTTTTATTCTTGGATTATTTGGTGCAGTCATTGGTTTATTGTTATCAATTCTTGGTGGATATATAATACTGAAATTTATAGCAGAACCATTGGGAGTCATAAATGTTGTTTTCGTTCTCTCTCTCAAAGGAATAATTTTGGGATTTACCCTGCCTGTACTAATAGCAGTAATATTTTCATTTCCTGTTATCCTTTCTGCTTTACGTGTCTCTCCTTTGGATGTTTTTAGAATTAAATCATCTATAAAGAAAAGTAAAGGCTCATCAAAATCCAAATCTATGTTTCTTAGATATATTGTAACTAATATTAGCAAAAAGAAAGCTCGACTTATATTAAATATGATAATGATCAGCCTTGCTGTTAGTTCTATTGTTGGACTGCAAGTAACTACTCATAATGTTACTACCACAATTTATGATATGTACTCTAATTATCCCGGTGAGATTATTATTGACACACCTCAAGATGAAAACGAAACTTATGCAAAGAATATACTAGATTCTTGTATTCAAAATAATTCACTTGAAGATATTGAGAGCTATGAATGCTTCTTTTGGAAATATGGAGGATTATATGATTCAGTTGAAGGATACTTTAATGTTATAAGTATGTTAGGGATTCATAATGGTTCCAATGTACTTGATAAATTCGATCTATTAAATGGTTCATTGTTAACAGAAGCTGATGATGGTAAAAATCACATTATCATTACTAGAATCTTTAAAGAGCGAATAATGACAGCTGATCTAATAGTAGGTTCTGAAGTTATTTTACTAAGTGGGGAAATTAATGATACATTTACAGTAGTTGGGATTATTAATGATCAAATGAATGAGGGTAGAATGGTCTATATGCCGCTTTCAACTATGCACCAATTCTTCAATGTTGAAGGAAAAGAGTTAATTAATACCATCTATTTCAAACTCAAAGATAAAACAAAAGATATCGAAATTGCTAAAGCTTTGAGAAAAGATGAAAATATTAGAGCTAGAGGTTGGATTGTTACACCAACAAGTTATCTACGTAATAATAGTATGAAAACAGCGAATCTTTTCATCTTAATAGGTACTACTGTTACTATTCTCAGTGTTATTGTAGCTATTATTGGTGGAACGAATAGTTTTTCCATGGCAGCTTTAGAAAGAGATCGAGAAATAGGCATTTTAAAATTAACTGGTGCAAAACCACGTTGGATCATTGGGTCATTTTTATTTGAGGGAATAACATTAGGAACGATTTCGGGTATTATTGGCACATTGATTGGTGCAACTGTCATAACAAGGGTAGTTTGTTCATTAGTGTCAAACGAATTTTTAATGGATATAGTTGTTAATACGAGAGCATTTCATGTTTTAATTGGAATTTGTGCTGGATTAATTACTGGAGT
The DNA here is from genome assembly GCA_016839405.1 of Candidatus Gerdarchaeota archaeon. Next base: position 3,113 of record JAEOUJ010000099.1, read on the forward strand.
TTTAGCTACAATATATCCTGGTTATAAAGCTTCAGCAACATCAGTAATTTCAGCATTAAAATATGAATGAACAATCATATGATTTTAGCAATAAAAAACAGATTTGATATTTATTAAGTAAATTTAATAAAAGAATAATTCAAGAAAAAATCTATGGGAAAGATAGACTAAGAAATTAATAAATAAATGCTATTAAAAGTGCATTAGTTTGGGAAATAACAAAAGTTTAGATGAACTTGACTGAGATATTCAACCATTTATAATGTGGGTTTGTTATACAGGGGGATTAACTAAAGGATAAGGATCATGTGAGTTAACAGTTCCATCAATCTCGTATACCCCCACACCAATCCAATCTGACCAATAATTACCCTCACTAAGTGCATCATTATACCAAATGTTATTCGTTCCATCATCTTCTGCCTGAGATGAACCTCCTTGATTGTTGTCAATAAAGCTATTGTGATGAATGATGTTAAAATCTGAATATTTATCAATAGTAATTCCATATTCAATATTCTCTAAAAAGGAATTATAATGAATAAGACAATAAGAGGATCTATCTAACTCTAAGCCATAAAGATTATCATAACAAGTATTGTTTATAAGAATGATATGTGAACTTGAATACAAATGGATACTTCTACTATAGTTGCAGCTGTTGTTAATTAAAGTAATATATGAAGAAAGTTCCAAACTTATACCTTGATTATTAATACAACTATTGTTTATCAAAGTAGAATAAGATGAACGTATTAAATTAATACCATCATCACCACCACCATATTTGTTATAACAATAATTGTTGGTTAATGTAGTATAATTACATGAATAAAGATGAATGTTATACCAGTTGTTATTGCAGGTATTATTGTATAGAGTAGGATAATTTGAATAAAACAAATAGATACCAATATCGTTGTAATTGCATATGTTACCAATTAGAGTAGCATTTGAAGAAGAAGTATCCAAACCAATGGCACCATCATAATTGTCATTACATGTATTATAGGACAAATTAGCATACTGGGAATAGTATAAATAAATGCCACCATGGTAGTTATTGTTACAAGTATTGTTAATTATAACACTATAAAAAGAATAATTTAAAGAAATGCCTGATCTACCATTGTTACAAATATTGTTGATAAGAGAAACATTAGAAGAGTAATTTAAAGTTATACCAGACTCGCTAGTGCTATTACAGGTGTTATCTGTTAGTAAGGTACCAGGAGCATTAACTAAAATAATACCATATATCAATGTATTTGAACAAATATTTCGAGTAATCTTAGCTGTTCCCAAAGCGATGTTTTTAATGAAAATTCCAACTCGCTCAGCTTCTACTGAGCAATTATGAATAATGAAATATTTAGATGTATCTTCAATATGAATAGCATTGTCTTCTGTTGTATTTAATATATAATTTTCAATAAGGTAAGGATTAATTATAGTACCATTACCTTGAAAATGATACTTCTCAAAATCCTCATCACATAATATTTTAATTGAATCCCCTTCTCCATTGTCTGTTTTAGAGAAAAAATGAATTGTTAAAGGAACAATAACAGAAGTAACGATACATAAACCAATCAAAATTCCTATCAAAATTTTCCATATTTTATTCAAAAACTCACCCTATGATAAATAATTTAGCTTATAAAAATTATAAATATTCTTTATCCAGTGATGCTGAGATGCATCTACCTTCAAAACACGAACAATCCTCTAAGAGTACGGATAACTTGATATAAAGGGATTCGAATGAACTTGAGTAGGATATTCAATCAATTAAAAGATTGGCTAGTTGTACTCTCTAATCATATTCCCGCCAAGTATGTTTGCATTTCGTACATCTATAAAATTGTGTTGGTGCTTCGTCTCCGCTTCTTGTTTGTAAAGTCCAATATTGTGTTTCTTGTACTTTTTTGCACTTTGGACATTCCATTGGTTTTGTAGGCATGGTTTTTAGTTCATCTGGATTTTCTA
>JAEOUJ010000100.1 GCA_016839405.1 Candidatus Gerdarchaeota archaeon
AGTTAATGGAGTTACAAGTTATTTATTGAAAGGAGTTATATGTACAGAAGATGTTTATAATACATTTTACCGGGCAACTCAACAAAGGTGGTTAGAGTATGGTGAAGATATGTATTTACTTTATTTATCTTCATATTATGATAGTTTAATTGATGACTATCAAGAATTAGCAGCTGGTTTTGTTAACAATGCATCAGATAGTGTAACATTTAACCCAAGTTCCTCAAATTCTTTATCTTTTACAGCTCAAGAGAAAGGCAATTATTATTTAGTAATATTACCACAGTGGTTTAATTTAGGCTTATATGAAGAGGTATTCTTTGGTAGAAATACACAAATTCTTATTCAAGGACAAGTTTTTCGTAGAACTGGATACTCTTTTGGATTTATTCTACTAGGATTAGGTCTTGCTTCACTAGGTTTTGCCAGTTATTCATTAGCAACATATGATAGTGCCATTGAAATACAAAGATATAACGAACAAATTGCTAAGTATAATGAAAATAAAACAAAACAAATAGAAATAATAGCTGAAAAAAATAATGAAAAATAAAAAATATCTCTAGTCAAATCTCTTGACTAGCTTTTCTTTTCTTTTTTAACAAAAACTTTTTTGTATTAATAGTATCCTTATCTGTTTTCAATAGAGGAATAATTTATGGTAATTGATGAAAAAGATAAAGTAATACTTGAAACCTTATTACAAGATTCACGTATGCCAACTAAGCATATTGCTGAAAAGCTTGACATACCGCGAGTAACTGTTCATACACGTATTGAAAAATTAAAACAAGAAGGTGTAATAAAACAATTCACTATTATAGCAGATTATGCAAAACTAGGTTTACCTGTTACTGCTTATGTTTTCATTGAGTATACTCATAATGAAAACTTGACTCAAAAGGATTTGGCACAACTTATTGCTGATATTGAAAATGTTTTTGAAGTGCATCTAATAACTGGGGAATGGGATATTCTTATAAAGATTCGAGGAAAAACAATAGAAGAAATTGGTCAAATTGTATTAGAAAAAATAAGACCTTTGAAAGGAGTTACTAAAACAATTACTTGTCCTTCGTTTGTAAATGTCAAAAATGGTTTATAAATTGCTTAGCTTTTGGAATTCAAAAAAAGTTCTGGCAAATATTCTTGCTGTTTTCTCTAGAGAATCTAAAATTACATACTCATCAGCAGCATGAATATTACCCCCTTTTGGCCCAAATATCATAGTAGGAATATTCCCTTCACCCATGAAAGTATTTGCATCAGTTATCATGTTTCGATAATTAAAATCAGGTTTCCTATTAAATTCATTTTGGAAAGCTGTTATCATACTTTTACATATCAAAGAATCTTCTGGTGTTTTATAAGGCAAATAAAATGGTGGAACTATCTCTAAAGTATAGTTAGATTTTAAGTTTAAATTATCTAGAAATTTCTTCAAATCATTATACGCACTTTCTTTATCCTCACCAGGAACTATTAATCTATTTAATATGATTTCACAATGATCTGGCACTACAACTGAATAGATCTTGTATCCTCCTTCCATTTTTAAAGCACAAAAAGATCCCCTGCCAAATTCATTATCAGTTGGTAATTGGAAGGATGGACTTTTTGTAGAATCATTTAAAGAATTTGATAAAGCAGTTAGAAATTTTGATGCTGCTTCAATTGCATTAATCCCATCTTCAGGTGTAAAAGCGTGGGCTGATTTACCATGAAAAGTAATTTTGTATAATATTTTCCCAGTCATTCCTAATGGTAATGCTAATTCTTCATATTCACCAAAATATGGTTCTGTAATTACAATACCATCAGTTTTTCCTTTTCCAAAGAAGGGGTGTGAGAGCATTTTTTTAGCTCCTTTACCATATCCTTCTTCATCAACAACTCCAGTATAATGTATCTGACCTGTAAGTTCCATATTACTTTCAATTAATGCTTTTATGGCAGCAAGAGAACAAGCTATTCCAGCTTTCATATCTGAAGAACCGAGTCCATATAACCGATCATTTTTTTCATACGGAAGAAAAGGATCCTTTGACCAACCTTCACAAACAGCTACTGTATCTAAATGACTATTTAGTGTCATAGTTTTTCCTTTTGAATCAAAAATATGAGAAGCATAAATATTAGGTCTATTAGGTTCTACATCATCTAATTGAAAACCTAAACCAAGTTTTTGGAATTCTTGCGCTAGAAAAATAGCTAAATTTTTTTCTTCGCCGATAACTGAATTTATTTCTATCATTTGTTCTAATATAGATTTAAGATATGTATAATCAATTGAAATATCAAAATCATCTTCATGGTTTAATTTACTCACATTGAATCCCATTGAATTTTTATAAGAAAATTAGTTTTTACTTTATTATTAATTTTCTGAAAAAGTGAAAAAAGAAATCATAAGTAATTAATACTTATGAAATTTAATTTTATAGAAATTCTTTCTCAGGTTTATCATAGATTCCTGGATATGGTGCTCGTTCTCCAGCAAGATATCTTTTGTGAGGGTCTTTGATAAATCCAGCGAAAATACA
>JAEOUJ010000101.1 GCA_016839405.1 Candidatus Gerdarchaeota archaeon
GGATTTATGCTTGATGAAGCCCGGCATTTTATGGGTAAGAAAATTGTAAAACATTTACTTGATTTAATGGCATTACATAAATTGAATAAATTCCATTGGCATTTAGTTGATGACCAAGGTTGGAGAATTGAGATTAAAAAATATCCTAAATTAACAGAAATTGGTTCAAAAAGAAAAATTAAAACAAAAAGAGGAGAGAAATCGTTTACAGACAATGAACAATTATATGGAGGATTTTATACACAAGAGGATATTAAAGAAATCATTGCCTATGCAAAAGAACGATTTATTGAAATAATACCAGAAATAGAAATACCAGGTCATAGTTCAGCAGCTATTGCTTCTTATCCAGAACTTAGTTGTACAGGAGAGTATATTGATGTGCCAACAAAGTGGGGTATCCTTAGCAATATATATTGTGCTGGTAAGAAGGATGTATATGAATTTTTAGAGAATGTCTTATCTGAAGTTGCAGATTATTTTCCCTCAGAAATAATTCACATTGGTGGAGATGAAGTTTTTAAGAAAAATTGGAAAAAATGTTCAGATTGCCAAGCTAAAATGCAAAAAGAAAATATGTTACATGTGAAAGAATTGCATGTATATATGACTAATCATTTTGCTGAATTTTTAAAGAAGAAAGGAAAAATCCTGATGGGTTGGGGACAAATTTTAGATCCTAAATTAACAGAAGAGGTTATATGTCAATTTTGGTTGGGAAAGAAGGATGAAGTCTTAAACCATTTGAGAAATGGAGGGAAAATGGTTTCATCAGATATGCTTAATACTTACTTGGATTATCCGTATTTCCTAATTTCTCTAAAGAAAGCTTATAATTTTGATCCAATCTTAAAAAATCTTGAAGACGAATTTCATAATAATATACTTGGTTTAGAAGCACCACTTTGGACTGAGAGAGTTACAAATCTCAATCGCCTTCATTATCAAGTATTTCCTAGATTAACAGCTTATGCAGAGACTGCTTGGTCCTTGAATGAAAGAAAGAATTTTAAATGTTTTATGAAACGACTTGGAGTTTTCTCTAAGCTTTTGGAAGAGCAAGGTGTAATAAGTGCTATGAAATAAACTCTAGATAGATGAGAAAACCCCATTATTCATAAATTTCGCTCCAATTAAGATTTAGATTTTTCATCAGCTTTTGCTACTGGCAATTCTTTTTGTTCAACTAAGTGTTTATTTTCAACATTTTTTGACCTTATAGTAAACAAATATATCGCAAATCCGAATGAAATTAATCCTACACTAACTAATGACCACCCTAGAGAATATAAAACAATTAGAGAGGAAACTATAGTAAGAGGTATGCTATAACTATCAGAAAAGTAAAGTCTAGAAGAATAATTATACCAACCCAAAAAATAAGCAACATAATAATCATCTATAGCTTTAGCTGAATAGCTAATTTTTGGATCAATTGTTGTGTTAGATATTTTAACCCTAGCTAATGCATCGTCAACTAATGAATTAACTTCAACAAAATAATTACTCAATAAAGCAGCTAAATAACTATCTCGATTTTCAGCATCGTAAAAAATTTGTTCATAATAATCAAGCCATAAATTTTGTGTTTTAGTGAAGAACAATTCCAGATCATTTCTTGTTAATAGAAGTCCCCAGTAACTTGTATTATACATCAAGATATTAATTGGTTCAAAATTTATTGTTATTGAATCACTACTTTTTAATGAATAACTGAAATAATCACCATAACCCATTTCTTCTATTGTAGGTCTAAAATTTTCATCACCATAGAAGTATCTATTACTTATATTAATTTGAACATCTTGAGTATAATTATTTATTTCTTTAATACCTTTACTTGGTCCAATGACAAGACCAACAGAAGTGAGTATAATTCCAAATGCAATTAAAATTCTTCTAATATCTTTTAAGTGATGTTTCCAATCACCTTTCTGTTTTCTATATTGAAAAGGTAGCCTGAAATTGTATCCTTGAAGTTTAAACCATGTTAGGGTTAAGGAAACAATAACCACTAATGACAACACCAAAAAAATATTCAGATAAGAAGCTCCACCACCAAACGATGAGTTGAATTCATATGCCTGATTTTGCCCAATTATGATAGACAATGAATTTCCTTTAACAAGTAATGATTTAACATAATAGGCAATTGTTAATTTGTTAACAGTTGCTGAAAAACTAACAATAACAAATTCCCAAATAAGACTAAAGAAAAGACCAAACCAGAGTGGATTTTTGAAAATAACACTAATATATAGAAAAAAAGCACCATAAACTATTGTGCTAACGACAGTTCCCAATAGAAACATTAAAGCAGCTTTGAAGTA
>JAEOUJ010000102.1 GCA_016839405.1 Candidatus Gerdarchaeota archaeon
TAATAATTATAATTATTGTTTCAATGATAATAAGATTTGTAGCTGCATGGTTTTCAGAAGGTTTTGTTCATCCAGATGAGGTTTTTCAATCTATAGAAATGGTTCATTTTAGGATTTATGGAGAGTTTGGAAATGGCATAACAATTCCATGGGAATATGATGAAAGTCATGAATATGGTGGCGCTCGTTCGTGGTTTTTTGTTTTATTACTTACAGTATTTATTCGTTCCATGATGTTATTTGGAGCATCAGATCCTTTAGTTTTATTTAGATTAACACGAATTTTTCTTGCTTTGTTTTCAATGATGACTGTTATTATTGCATACTTCTTTGCAAAAGAGATCTTTAACGAACGAGTTGGTTTGCTGAGTGCTTTATTATGTGGGATATGGTGGTTTTTCCCATTTTGGGCGAGTAGGACAATGACAGATTCAATCTCATCAGATTTATTATTTCTAAGTATTTTTTTGATATACAAATCTTTTAAGATTAAAAATGATTTAACAAGAAGAATTCTGTATACTTTCTTTTCAGGCATTGTTTTGGGATTTGCTTTTATGTTGCGTTTCCCCTCTGGTTTAATGGGTATTCCTTTGTTTATTTTTCTATTAGTTCAAGCTATCATTGAGATAAGAAATAATAAAACTAAAAATCAGAAAAATTCTCCCAAAAAGATTGTTCTATTATTATTACCAACATTTGGTTTTATCTTTGGTGCTATTCTAATGATTTTGTTTCAAGGAATTCTAGACTTAATAACTTGGGGAGATTTTATGCAATCTCCAATAAATTTCTTTATGTATAATATTGTTGAAGGGCAAAGTTCAGTCCATGGTGTTTCCCCCTGGTATCAATACTTTGCAGGTTTCTTTACAGATTTTGGATTGTATTATTTACCAATACTGTTAGTTTTCTTTATTATTGGTTTAAGTTTTAAAGAAAAACTAAAAACTAAAGGATTTATTGGAACTTTAGTTATATTTTGGTTAGTTATTTTTTCTGCTGTTGGGCATAAAGAATTCAGATTTATTTTTATAATTCTACCATTATGTTTTATTTTCATTGCTAATGGTATTATAAAATTTATAGATTTAATAGAGAAGAAAACATACAAAAAAATTACTTTGGGGATTATACTAACAATATTTTGTACTTCTTCAGCTTTAATGGCTACTATACATAAAAGTTGGATGTGGGATTGGAATTCTGGTATTTGTAATGCAATGTGGTATGTTGGCAAGCAAGAAGATTCAGAAAGAGTGGTTGTTTTTGAGGCAGTTTGGTACACTGGGGGATATGCTTACCTTGATAAAAATATCCCAATTTATTTCATTAAGATTTATTCATGGACTAATCCATCTACATCATATAACTCAACATTTTACAGATCAACTTATGTTACGAATGGCACCTATTGTGTTCTAAGAGGAGATGAAATGCTTTATGTTTCTTCCATTTTAGAAAATCTGGGACTAAGCATTATTGCAACTTTTGATGAAGAATTAAGATCTGTATATGTCTATAAGTTGTAGTAAAGATTTCAGAAAATTAATTATATCATTTTTAAATTGTATTCTTTCTTATAATCTGGTACTTTAGCCCAAATACCCAAGATATTTCTTAATTCTGCTGCAAATGTTAGTGATTGGTCAGCTTCACCATGTACCACGAATGTTTTCAAAGGAGGTTTTTTAATTCTCACTATATGTTTTTTTAATTCCTTCCTATCAGCATGGGCGCTAAATCCTTGTATATTTTTAATTTCAGCTCTAACAGGAATTTCTCTATCATATATCTCCACTTCTTTTTCCCCATCAACTATTCGTCGTCCTAAAGTTCCTTTTGCTTGAAATCCTACAAAAACAATTATTGATTTTCTAGATGGCAAATCATTTAGTAAATGGTTGAGAATTCTCCCACCAGTGCACATCCCTGAACCAGCAAAAACAACACAAGTTTCAAAACCCATTAATATATTCCTTGAATCACGTATTTTTTTCGTGAATTTCAATTCAGGGAAACTTAGAGGATTATCACCTGATTTCAAAAGTTCTATTGTTTCTTTATCAAAACATTCAGGATGTTTTAGATAAATCTTTGTAGCATCTATAGCCATAGGTGAATCAATGTAAACAGGTGTTTTATCTACCTCTCCACTTTCAAATATTTCATTAAGAAAATAGATTAATGTTTGGGTTCTCCCAACAGCAAAAGAAGGTATAATCAATTTCCCGCCTTCTTTTGCAATATGTTTCGTATAGGCAATTAAATTCTGTTTTGAATTTTCCATAGAGGGATGAATCTTATTACCATATGTAGATTCTGTTATCAAATAATGAGCTTCTTTAATTGGATCAGGATTTTTTATTAGAGGTTGATCGTTCTGGCCTATATCCCCTGTGAAGACAATTTTTGTACCATCTATATCAAGATTTGGTTGGGCAGAACCTAGAATATGACCAGCGTCAATAAACTTTAATGTAGTATAATTATCAATTTGTTCTGATTTTTGGTATGGAATTGTTATAAAATTTTTTAAAGCTTCAAAAACATCTTCTTCGTCATATAAAGGTTCAATCATCCCTTTTTTTCTTGAGATCTTTTCTTTTCTCATCTCCTCTTTTGATATTTTAACTGCATCTAATAATAATATGTTACATAGATCTTTAGTGGCTGGGGTGCAATAAACGGGTCCTTCATAACCATATTGATATAACAGTGGTATTCTACCGGAATGATCTATGTGTGCATGTGATAGCACAACATTATCTATACTTTTAGGATCAAAGGAAAATCGTTTATTGTAATGATGAGGTATTCCTTGTATCATTCCACATTCAAGTAGTGTCTTATTTTTTCCAGCTGTAATAATATGTGCACTTCCAGTTGTTCTAGCAACTGCTCCATGAAAAGAGATTTGTAATTCCATATACTTATACTCCACATTTCTTAATATAACTTAATTATAAAATTTAATGATTATCACACTTATTTTGCATTTTAATCATAAAAAAAGTTATTTTTTATCACATAGGTTACTATCACAATTTTTATTTTAATGATTATGTAGTAATAAGACACTAGAAGCTATAAACAATTAATTTCAGCAGTTAATTTAGTGAAAAATTGTTAAAGTGTGGATTTGAATAATGTTTGAGAATATTGAAAAAGCTCGTCAGCTCCTTGATTCAGGTTCGCCTAGAGCTGCAATTGATGAATTTTTCAAATTAATTGATATTTTAAAAGGAAAGAAAAACGATGATGAGGCTTCACGTTTATTACTTGAAATTGCTAAAAAAATTGATGAAACAAATGATAAACGTAATATTTACTATTTAACTGATCTCTTTCTTAATGAAATATTAGAGCTTAAAATTAAAGATTCTAAAAATTATGTGAAAGAAGTAGATAATTTTCTTACAAATGTAAAGACATTATATAGAGATAAGGATAAATCATATGAAAAATCTGGATTAATTGCTGAAACTCAAGTGCAGTTTTATGAAAAATACAAAATAGATTCTAAAGATATTTTATTAGAAGCTATTACCGATTATAATAATTGGGTAATTGAATTATTTGATAAGCAACGAGTTAGAGACGAAGATATAAAAGCAGCAGAAGAAATTATTCTAAAAATTGATTCATTAAATATTAAACTTGAACAACCTGAGCAGACAATTTCCACATATAGTAATATTGCTAAAAAACAAATAGCAAATAAAAATCCTGATTTAGCTGAGAAAATGATTGATAGAGCAGTTGAATATTTACTCAAATTAAAAACTGATGATTCGAAGATTAGTAATGCTGCTGAAAATATAATGTCAGCTTATGTTCAATTAATTGAAAATAAAATTGCAGATATTTTAAATCCAGAGATTTCAATTTCTAGACTTGATACTATTACTTTTGAGAATAATATAGCAACTAGAATAATTACTCATGCAAAGGATATTTGTACAAAAGCAAAAGCTACCCCAGCAATTAATATTTTAGCAAAAGAACTATCATTAATTGGATTGGCTTTATTTGAGAAAGGACATTATCAATATGCTATTCCATATTTTGAAGAAGCTAAAAATTACTATATCATAGTTGGAAATAATGTTGATACTTTAGCATTTGGTAATAATCTTATTTCATTGGGTTTGCAATTATATACAGATGAACGATATCCAATTGGTAGAGATTACTTCAATATTGCTGTTGAAATTGGTCAAAGTGTTGATAGAAATTTTGAGGTTTTAGTTTATCAAAAACAAGCAGAAAATTTCCTCAAGTATAGAAAATATCAATTAGCTTTTGAAGCTTATCGATTAATGATTGAACCTCTCAAAGAGTTGCCAGATAGCGAAATGCGAAGTGATGCTCCTAGTTTAATTCGTCAATTAGCTCGCGATCGATTTGATAAGAATGACTTTCATTATGCAGAATTATTTTATCGTTTAACTGCGGATTTCTTTAATGCTTTTAATTTAACTGAACTTGCAGCAGATACTTATGATTCAGCTTGGGAATCTATGTTTAATGTTCGTCAACTGCAAACAGGCATTGATTTAGCAACGAAAGCTGCTGAAGCTTATATTAAATCTGGTAAAGAAGAAAATGGTGCTGATGTTTATTTTAAATTAGCCAAACAACTATTGAGAGAAGATCATTATGATATCGCTTTAGAACGATTATATTTAACAGCTAAGACAATACCAGATTACCTTCAAGAAGAAAAATTCAGACCTTTAGTTGCAATAGCTACGAAATATACTGAAATATGTCTTAAAGCAAATGATACTATAAATGCGATAGAATTATGGAAAGCAGCTTGTGAATTTAATGAAACTTTAGCTAGGTCTTTAATTAAGCGTGATGTTAATGCAGTTGTTGAAACTATAGAAGATCATATCGAAAACGTTCGTAAATTTGATAATGAAGAATTAAATGAAATTACTATGGAGTCAGCTAGAGGTAGTGGTAGAGTTTTATCTGAAGCTAAAGAATATGAACGGGCAGCTAAAATCATGGTCAGCTTTGCTACAGATTTCCTTAGAAAGGATTTAACACAATACGCTAATCCACTTTTTGAGGAAGGAGCTTCTGAATTCGTTAAAGCTAAACAACCAGATGAAGCAGCTAGAGTTTTATCTGCATTAGCAAGATACCATTCAGACCATGATCAACCAGAGATTAGCTTAAAATACTATCTTTTAGCTTCAATTGATGGTGATATAAAAACAGATGAAAGAATCTATCAATTTGTTGCTGAACATTGTTTTGAAACTTTTTCCACTCAATTAAATAAGGGAGACATAACTAATGCTGAAAAAGGATACGATGTAGTTTTAAGAATTGCTTCTTCAGTTAATAAGGAAATTGCTGGTAGATTATCAAGTGATATAGCAAAGAAATTTATTGAACAGCAACAATTTGGTTTTGCTTTAAAATATTACCAACAAGCTATTAACAATTTCATGGAAAAATCCGAGAAAAATGCAATTATAATTTCAGCTGAATGTATTGAGCGAGGAAGAAAAGCATTTTCAAATAACCAATTACAAGCTTCATTTGATCTAATTAATCTTGGTGTAACTAGCTTACATAAAGCAAAACAAACAATACAAGCTGCACAAACAGCAAGAATGGAAGGAGAAAAATATCTAGCAAGCTCTAATCCTGAGAATGGTATTATTCTTTTAACAATAGCAATTGAATTATATGAATCACTAAAAGACAATAAATCAATTGCTGAAATTTATTTTTCTAAAGGACAATATTATCTATCATCAAACGAACTAAATCAAAGTATAAATGAATTTAAAACAGCAGGCATGATTTATTTTAACAATAAGCAAAAGAGTGATTTAAAGAAATTAATTTATGACATAATTGAATTTGGTTCAAAAATTGTTAATAGAGAAATTACATCTACAAAAGAAGATGAAGCTAATTCCGAAGAAAATGCAAGAAATTTCTTCTTACTAGCCGAAGATCTAAGCAAAAATCTTAATGAACCACAATTAATTAGTGATGTTACTTATAAGAGTTGGAATTATTTTTCAGGAGCATTACATCATGAATCAGCTCTTCAATATTTACAAAAAACATTTGATATAAATAAAGCTAATAATGAAAAAAATAGGATTTCTGAATTATCAACAGAAGTAAAGAATTTTGCTATTGAATTAATTAATCAAGAAGATTTAACAAATGCACCTAAATATCTAAACATTGCAATCCAAGCTTTGCTTGCCATTAAAAAAGAAAAAGAAGCAGCAGGAATTTGTATTAATACTTGTGAGATTTTCCTTAAAAATGAAAAGGATGAAGTAGCTGTTCATTGGGCATTACGCGGTTCTGAAATTCTAACTAATATAAAAATGATAAATGAAGCAATTCAATTTCTTGAGGAATTAGTTGAGCAATTAATGATAAGGAATAGTATTGAATGTGCGATTCTTGGTTTTGGAAAAATAGCTAAAATCCTTGAAGAAAATGAAAGAATGAAGGAAGTTGAAGAAGTTGCTCTGAAAGTAATGGCATTTGGTACAGCAAATATAAAAAGCAATAATGCTGAAGCAGGATTAAGGTTATGGGAAATTGCTTTGACAATTGGTTCAATTGTAGGCGAAGAATTTAATGGTCGGTTATGTATTATTGAAGGACAAACCTTTTTTGATATAAAAAATTATGAGAAATCAATTGAATTATTTAAGGAAAGCTTTGGTTTATTCAAAAGAACTAATAAAACAAATAGATTAATTAATCTTGGAAATACAATTTATGAAATTATTGAGAAATTGCAAAAAGATAATGATTTTGACATCTCTTTCAAATATTTACCAATTGCTTTTGAATCTCTCATTGCAGCAAATGAATTATTATTAGCTACAGAAAAGATGTTTACTAATGCAAGAAAATATATTGAAATTGGTCGTGAAAAAGAAGGAACTCATATAATAAACACAACAATTGATACGTTATTTACTAGAGGAGACATTGTTGGTGGAGTTGAGAGATGTTTTGTTGGAGCAGCTCTTCTTGTATCCTATGGTAAGAGCTCAGAAGGTAGTATGCTAATAGATAAAGGCATGGAAAGAGTATCTCAAATTACCGATGAAACCTCAATTAAACATTTAGCTACTGTATGTAGAAATCAAGGTATAATATTAAGCGAAAATGAACGATTAGAAGCTTCACATATTATGCTTGCTTCTGGTATAGGTATACTTAGAACTATAAATGATCTTGTTGGTATTGGGCAAATTAGCATTGATTTAGGTAGAACCTTAGTCAAACGAAATGA
>JAEOUJ010000103.1 GCA_016839405.1 Candidatus Gerdarchaeota archaeon
GACTATCACTAAGATAATCAATAAACATAAGATCATGATCAATAACAAAAGAAGAACGACCTTTTGAGCGCATGATTTTTTGTATTATTTTTGCCACAACCATCCTTGTCTCAGAATCAAGGAAAGCACTTGGTTCATCTAAAAGATACATGTCACAATCTTGTGCAAGTGTTCCAGCAATAGCTATTTTTTGTAATTCACCACCACTTAAATCACTTATATTTCTTGATAGTATATCCTCAATTTCTAATGGCCGAATTATTTCTGCTCGAGTCCAAGGGTCTGACAACAACATTCTGTTTATTGAAAATAAAAACTCTTCAACAGAGCCTTTGAAATCAATTGTTATATATTGTGGTTTGTGACCAATTTTAATTCCTTTCTTTTTCTTCTCTTCCTTTTCTTCACTTTCATTGGTTTTTTCTTTTTCTTCAGGTTTATCACTAGTAATTCTTTCTGCATCTAAAATTACTTCACCCATTGTTGGTTCTTCATCACCAGCTAAAATTTTAGCAAAAGTAGTTTTACCAATACCATTAGGACCAATAATACCTATAACTTCTGAATTATGTATAATTCCACCATTAGCACTAAATGAAAACCCATTGAAGTTTTTAGTGAAATCTCCATATCTTAAAGATATTTTGTGACTTTTTGATCCTTCAGTTGGTTCGGGTATTCTACTAAAAGTAATAGCATAATCTCGAAAACGCATATTTTCATCAGGAATGTATCCATCTAATAAAATATTTATCCCATCTCTAACACCCCGAGGATGTGTAACTATTCCATATCCTCCTGGTGAACCATAATACATTGAAATCTGATCACTTATTGCATCACAAACAGCTAAATCATGTTCTACATTTAAAACATATTTATCATTGGCAATCAAAGTTCTAATTGCTTTAGCAGCATTCATTCTTTCCTTTACATCTAGAAAGCTTGAAGGCTCATCAAATAGATAAACATCTGCATCTTTTACTATAGTTGCTGCTATTGCTACTCTTTGTAATTCTCCACCACTTAGAACACTTAATTCTCTTTCCCAAAATTTCTCGAGATTTAATAGACTTTTAACTTCATCTTTATAATCCCTTTCATCTACTTTAGTAATTAAATCCTTAACAATGCCCTTAGTGTATTTAGGTAACCCACTAATTTCTTGAGGTTTAATTGCAGTTTTTAATGTTTCATTCTGTAAAGCATCGAAATAATTTTGTAATTCTGAACCCCTAAAATATTCTATTATTTCTGACCAATCGGGTGGATCATTCCATTGACCTAAATTTGGTTTTAATTGACCTGATAGAATTTTTAACGATGTAGATTTTCCAGCACCATTTCGTCCTATTAACCCTAGTACTTGCCCAGTTTTCGGTTTAGGTAATCTATATAATTTGAAACCATTGCGACTAAAGCGATGAACCAAATCAGTTTCAAGTTCATCAGGAAGATTAATTATTTGAATAGCTTTTCTTGGACATTTTCTTATACAAATTCCACATCCTGTACAAAGTATTTCTATTATTTTTGCTTTACCTGTATCATCATCTAATGAAACACACTGCTCATCAGATGTACGATTTACAGGACAAAATTTAATGCATTCAAGAGCACATTTCTTTTTATTGCATTTTTCCCGTTCAACAATTGCTATTCGAGTCATGATAAATTACCTAAGCTGATTAATCATTATTTAGTCCAAAAACTTCTACTAAAATAATTTTACTACAAGCTGCGGAAATGTTTTTTATTCTTCTTTTTCTTCTTCTTCCTCACCCATAAGAAGCCTTAATTCATCCAAAGTTAATTTTTTACTAGATGTTTGTTTCTTTTTTGTTTCTTGAATTTTTTCTTCTCTTATTTGATCAGATTTTTCTCTTCTTCTTCTCATTTGTTCGTCATCAATTAAATCCATTAAATATTGATTTAATTTTATACGTTGATATAGTTCTTCTATATTTTTATGCGCTAAATCTGCAGCTTGTCTTTCTTCAAGAAATTTCTCATGTAAATTATTACCACCAGTACGCAGTTCATCTAATTGTTCGTAAATTTCTTGCATTCTTTGATGATGTTTTTGTCCTTCTTCATGATAAAGCAAAACATTTTCATGTGCTTCATCATGTTCTGTTGATAATCTTTTAGCAGTTTCAATTGCTTTTTCTAATTCATCACTTGAGTAACCAATCAAATGAGCTGTGTAAGCTTTTTCATATAGTTCAGAAATTTGCTTAGTAACTAATGCATCTTCTTCTGGATCCAACGAGCTGGTTTGTTGATTCCATTCTAATCTTCGTATCTCATTAGTTATTTCTTCAGGAAGAACTCCAACCTCATCTTTCATTTGGTAGTATTTTTCTCTTAACTCCTTTACTTTTGACCAAGCAATCCTTACTTCATTTTTTAGCTCTTCACGTCTTTCCTTATTTATTCTGATTTTCTCGTTACATTCATCACGTAATTCCTTTTCATGAGTAACTTCATTTCTTAATTTGTCAACTTCAGAAAATTTATCACCAGATACATTATCTCTCATATTTCTATAATGCCTTGCTTGAGCATTATGTTCTTCTCGTTTTTTCTTTAATTGGCTAATTTTAGATGAAAGTTGTGATATTTCAGTTCTAAAACTATCAGTTTCCTTTTTCATTTGATCTTTACTCATTTCCAATAGTTTACTTTTTAATGTAAGAACATCAGGATGCTCTTGAAATTCTTCATCATTATTATGATTGTTTCTTGTTTCTGTCATATCAACACAAACGAATTACTTATTTTTGTGGAATAATACCATTGGTATCAATACTGAATTTAACTCTTCCTTCATATTCACCTGGTATTCTTGCTTCGAAATTATCAAAACCATATGATACTAAAATAATTTCTCTATCTGCCCAATAACTCATTATTGCTTTTGCTACAGGACTTACTCGTTCGCGTTTCAAATTTGATAAGAAATCGCTTTCATCTTTTTTTACCATTGTTGCTTGATTAAATAATAATATAGGAAAAGATTTGTCTCTTGTTAATTTATGTAACAGTGCTATTTGAAATGCTAAGCGTTTGTAAATTCTTTTATCTTCTTTAAGTAAATCACTTTCTTGACGGTATAGATTAGTAATAGAATCTATAATAATGGTTCCTATTTTTTGGTTTTGCAAGAAGAATTCTAATCTTTGAATTAATGCATACTGTTCTTGAAAGCTTGTGGGCATATATAATTTTAATAGCTTGTTTGTTTTTTCTATATCATTCTTCTTTAGCATTTGCTTTATTTTTGAACCTGTCACTTTTCCTTCTGTATCAATAAAAATTACTTTTTCTCCTTCTAAACAAAATCTACAAGCAATATATAATGCTAATGTGGTTTTCCCTGTACCTGCCTCTCCAAAAATGTGTAATAATTGACCCTGTAGATTTTTTAGATTTATTTTTTCACCGAAAAGGAGATTTTCCAAGGCATCGAATTTTAAAATCCCTTCAGTCAAAATTAAACTTCCAAATTTATCATAGAGATAATTATTTTTTCTTCTAAAAAGTCCTTCTTATTATTTTAAAAGATTATTTTTACAAAATTTTTCCATACTATAATTTTAATTCCAAGATAGGGGGCATATTTCTTTTATGCTCAGAGCTTTTAATCATTTTTTCTACTTTTTCAATCAAAGAAATGTCTAATTTAAGTTCATTAACAATTTGTTCTTTTTTATATCCTTTTTCTAATGCTAGTAGTATTAGATCTAGATTAGCATATGAAATCCCTAATTCACCCTCATCAGTTTGTCCTTTCCATAATCCCGCTGATGGTGCTTTAGTTATTAATTCTTTTGGGATTTTCAAGTAATCAGCCAAGATTCGTATTTGAGTTTTATATAAACTACCACATGGTTCAAAATCGACACCACCATCTCCATATTTGGTAATATATCCAACCATTATTTCCGTTTTATTGCTTGTTCCTATAACTAGATAATTTAGTAGATTTGAATAAGCATATAATAAAACCATTCGGAATCGAGCCATAGCATTCCCTACAACCAAAGCATTCTTTGAAAGATCTTCATCAGCGATATTCTTAAATGCAGTAACAAAATCAGCGATAGATATTTTCTTTACTTCGATTCCTAATTGCTTTGCTAATTTCCTAGCATCATCTTCATAATGTTGTTCCGAAAGAGCACTAGGCAGTATTAATCCTATAACATTTTCTTTACCAAGAGCTCGAACTGCTAAAGCAGCGACTACTGATGAATCTATTCCACCACTAAGGCCAATAACAACACCTTTTGTATGAGATTTTTTGACCATTTCTTGTATAAATTTCTCAATCTGATTACAAACTTCATCACAATTAATCTGAAAATAGGACTCATCAATAGTCATTATTTCTTCCTCCAAATTTTATTTTGGTATCTTTATTTTTCTCTCATCAGCAATTTTGCATGCTATATCATAACCAGCATCCACATGTCTAGCTACACCAGTACCAGGATCAACAGTTAAAACTCGTTCAAGACGTTTTGTACGTTCTCTAGTTCCATCAGCTACAATAACCATACCAGCATGGAGTGAATTACCTATACCAACTCCCCCACCATGATGGAAAGATACCCAACTAGCACCATTTACTGCATTTAAGGCAAAATTCAACAAAGGCCAATCAGCTATGGCATCACTTCCATCCTTCATTCCTTCTGTTTCTCTGCTAGGTGATGCTACTGATCCACAGTCCAAATGATCTCTACCTATAACAACAGGTGCTGTTACAGTTCCTTCTTTAATCAAATCATTAATTAATAATCCAAATTTCGCCCTATCGCCATATCCTAACCAACAGATACGTGTTGGTAATCCAAGAATTGGCACCTTTTCACGAACACGATCTATCCACCTAACAAGTGGTTTATCATCAGGGAATGTTGAGATTAAAGCATCATCTATAGCTGCTAAATCCTTTGGATTACCTGAAAGAATCGCCCATCTAAATGGACCTTTTCCTTCACAGAATAAAGGCCTCACATATTTTAGAACAAAACCTGGAAAAATATAACCACCAGATTTATTTCGAACAGAGGTTAATCCTAATTTCCTGAAATGCTTTTTCATATCTTCAAGATCTTCTTTAGTCATACCAGTAGCAAGTGGTGCTCTTCCTTCAATCATATCTAAAGCTAGTTCAACTTGATTTCTTATTGCATTTCCATAATCAAAAACAATCGCTCCTC
>JAEOUJ010000104.1 GCA_016839405.1 Candidatus Gerdarchaeota archaeon
AATGGATTTTGACAGCACAAACAAAAAGGTACTGAACTTTAATTACCCAGCTGAATTTATTCAATCAATTCCTAGTCTAGTAACAAGTCTTAGATTAGCAATTTTACCTCATTTAGTCTTCTCTATTGACCAAGGTTTTACTCTCGTTTCGTATTCTTTATTTTTGTTTGCAATCGGAACAGATCTTTTTGATGGGAGAATAGCCAGAAAATTAGGTGTTAATTCAAAATTAGGCTCCTACTTTGATTCAACAGTTGATTTTATCTTCATAATACTCCT
The DNA here is from genome assembly GCA_016839405.1 of Candidatus Gerdarchaeota archaeon. The sequence goes on from JAEOUJ010000104.1 coordinate 280, forward strand.
TTTTGGAGTATTTGCAAACTTAGGATTGTACTCAAATTGGCTTCTAACAATAATTCTCCTAATGTATTTGCAATTCATAATGACCAACATATTCGTTAAAAAAGCAACATTTGATCCAATAGGAAAATATTATGGCAGTATTCTATTTGCAGGCATTGGATTAACATTACTTTTTCCGGGACAATTGACATACAACATAGTAACTTTTGGTATTGTTAATTCTACATTAGCTTCAATTATAAGCCGTTATTATTTTCTATTTTTCAAAGAAAAAACGAGAAGGAAATTTGATTAATTATGATTGAGGAAAAACGCTATCCAATTTTAATGATTTTGATAACTCTTTCAATAATTGGCAGTATAGTCTCAATGGCAATTTGGGACGCTTTGCCAGAAATGCGAAACACCTTGCTTGTAGACTATAATGAAGCAATAATGGCTGCAGCAATAGTCTCTGTTTTTAATCTTGTAGCATTAATTTGTTTAAAACTAAAAATAAAATGGGGATCACTGTTGGTTATAGCAATAACACTTGTAAATAGAGTAATAGGTTTCTTTCATTTTGGGCTAACAGTAGGGCAAATTCCATTTATTGTTTGGTCAGCAATATTGATTATTTTTGCATTATCAGAATTCAAAAAAACATCCAAAACAATAACACATCACAAATTATTATTGATCTTGATATCTATAGCAATAATCGGTGAGATTTTCTCAATAATAATATGGACAGTTAATCCACTTATTTTCCAAGGAATGCATGAAGCGCGTTTCACTCTTGCTGTTGATTATCAAATCGCAGTTTTGAACGCAGCAATTATGGTGGCACTTAATCTTTTTGCATTTTTTGGAATAACAAAAAGAAAGAAATGGGGACCTTTAGTTCTGATCGCGAGTTCAATTGGGAATAGACTGGCTTCACATCCAATTTTTATAGGTGGCACACATTTAATATTTATTTCTTGGACTATCGTACTAGTAGTCTTCGCATATATAGAATATAATCAATTGGAAGTTTGATTTTATAGTGGGCAGAATTGAAATGGTTAAAACAAATTAGGCTCAGTAAGAAGTCCTTCAGCTTAGTTTGAGGGAGAGGTCCTTAAAATCTGGTGAATTTTATACTTTTTATTACCATATTTATGGTGATTTTAGTTTTTGTAATATGTTAGTTTGAGTCTTGATTTCTTTTAATAAAAAAAGCAAATACAAGCAATGATAATGCTGTCAATGCCATGCTATATAGGACTGATATATTTGATCCAAGATTAGTCCATAATATGCCTACAATAATATTAGCTACCAGAAAAGAAAATCCTATTATCAGGTAATATATTCCATAAGCAGTTGCAACTAGATTTGAATTTACATATTTGGGGATCATTGCTCTAGTTACTGTATTAACAATACCTTGGTATAATCCAAACAATACAGCGATAGCTAATGCAACAAAATAACTTGCAGGTCCAATGAAAATAGCCAAGGTGACTGCAAGGAAAATACTGTATCCAAAAAATAGCATTTTTTCCCTTCCTATTTTATCAGCTAATAATCCCGAGGGTATAGCCACTGCAACATGAGCAATATTAATTAAAGCAAATAACAGGGGGATATAATCACTTGTAATTCCAGCTTCGGATCCATAGAGCAAAATAAATGAGAAATTAAATGCGCCCAGAGAAAAAACACCAACTATTATCAATAGATAAAGAAAATCTTTTTTTATAACATTTTTAATGCCTTTAAGAAATGTAAATTTGCTAACTGTTTTGTAAGATTCTTCCTTTACTAAGAAAAATAAAATCATTAAAGCTGCTACTCCTGGTATTATTGAGACCCAAAAAACTTCTCTTATTGTGTAACCTAGGAATATTAGTAAACTAGAAGCTAATAATGGACCAAGTATTGCCCCAGTTTGATCAAGTGTTCTATGTAACCCAAAAGCTGCTCCTCTATTTTCTTCCAGTGTTGAATCACATATTAGGGCATCTCTTGGTGCAGTTCTTATTCCTTTTCCCACTCTATCGAATACTCTAATTGTTAGAGCTTCAAATGCATTATTTACAATACCAAAAAAAGGTTTAATAATATTTGAAATTCCATAACCCACTAAAACTATACTTTTTCTTTTTCCAAGTTTGTCTGAAAAAAACCCTGAGATTGTTCTCATACTATAACTCAGAGCTTCAGCTAATCCTTCAACTAAACCCAGAAATGCTACACTTGAACCTGGTAAGCTAATTATGAATGTTGGAAGCAGACTAAGGACCATTTCACTTGAAAGGTCTGTAAATAAACTTACAAATCCCAATGCAAAAATGTTTTTTCTTAATTTTTTAGGCATTTTTGTCTGCTCTTTGATCAATCTATGTAATAAAATGATAAGTTTGATATCTCAACTATAATAATATTATATGTGAATTGTCTTGAAACGAAGATTCAAAATAATTATCGCTGTTGTACTAATAGTGACAATTGTTTTTGTTGGTTTTATAGTCTGGGCTGAAACTCCACCTAAACCGATGCCAGAAGCATATAGTGCATTAAAATCTGATTCAGCAGTTAGAATATCAATTAAAGATTGGATTGTTTTTGAGCCAGTAAATTCTAATAGAAATATTGGGTTCATTATTTATCCAGGTGGAAGAGTTGATTTCAGGTCCTATGCCCCTATGGCTCACAGAATTGCTGAAGAAGGACATCTTGTTGTAATTGTAAGAATGCCCTTAAATTTGGCAATTTTTGGGGCAAATATAGCTAATGATGTAATCAAATCATATTCTCAGATTAGTTCTTGGGTTATAGGTGGACATTCTTTAGGTGGTACAATGGCTGCTCAATTTGTTAATGAAAATCCCTCTAAAGTAAAAGGATTAGTATTATGGGCGGCATATCCAGCATCGGGAAATGATTTATCAAAACAAAATTTGTTAGTGACGACAATTTACGGTACGAATGATGGACTTGTAAGTTCAGCTCAAATTGAAGATTCTTTAGAACTACTTCCAGATTCGACATTAAGAGTCGAATTAGTTGGTGGGAATCATGCACAGTTTGGTTGGTACGGTGAACAAGAAGGAGATGAAGTAGCAAAGATAACTAGAGAAGAACAACAAAACCAAATCTTTGATGCTACCCTCAAATTACTTGAAGCCATAGCTACTCAATAATTAAAAATAAAAAAATTGGGGGAGGATTAATTTTCTTTAAAATCAAAATCCAC
>JAEOUJ010000105.1 GCA_016839405.1 Candidatus Gerdarchaeota archaeon
AAAGCTCTTGCAGGAATTGCAGATAGAGAAAATGTTGGTTACCGGTTTATAATGGTTGCAGCATTTTTCTCTGGTATTCTGTCATTTTTCTCACCATGTGCATTTCCATTATTACCAGGATATATGGCATACAATCTAGATTTATTGATGCGAGATGAAAGAAAAGAAAAGGAAAGTAAAGAAGAAGAGGAAAGCAGAAAACAAGAAACTAAAATTAATATTAGAAAACGAATATGGAAATCATTCCTTTGGGGTAGTGCTGCAGCTTTTGGTGTTTTATTATTTTACATGATAATTGGTCTGATATCTGCTTTTGTAGGTGAAGTTGTATCAGAATGGGTGGAATACATCACTCCGGCAATTGGTGCAATATTAATCATTCTTGGTATTATTTCCTTTACACCTCTGCAATTTGACATGGGAAAAGCTGTTGATGCTATATCTAAAATTGGAAGCCGTGGAAGGAAAAAAGCAGACGTTACTGACACAGAAGATGATAATGAAGGAAATAATTTGAAAAAGAAACAGAAAAAAAACAGAAGCGAATTACCACAAATGTTCCAATTATTTATTTATGGAATAACATATGCTTTAGCATCTTTAGGTTGCAATCTTCCAATACTTTTAGGATTGGTTTTTGGTTCTATTGAAGCAGGAGCATTTGGAAAAGCATTATTGATTTTTCTTATCTACTCTGTAGCTATGGCTGTTCTTATGATTATAATTACCATGTTAGTCGGTTTTTCAAAGGACGTATTAATTAATAAATTACGAGCATCTACTAAGTTCATTAAAATATTAAGCGGAATTTTGCTTATACTTGCAGGTGGGTTCCTTATTGGTTGGTTTTTATGGAATTGGTATAAACCGTCTTAAAATGAAAAATAAAAATCGAGGTTGAATAAGTGAAAATTAAGAAAAGAAAATTGCAATTGGTGTCAATAACTATTATTGCAACTGCTTTTATTTTGGCTATGTTATCAGTAGGTAAGGCATCTAACTCTGAACCTAATATCCTTACTATTGGTCATCAACCAACAAATGTTACTCAAAATACGAATATTACCATAACTGTTACTTTTACAGATGATGAGAATGTAACAAGTGTAAGAATCCAATATTGTTCTATTGAACCTATATATCAATGTCATATTCCTCAAATTGAAATGATTAGGACTACAACTAATACATGGATTGGTTCTTTTGTTGTTCTTGAAGAAACTGGAACAATTGGCTATCAAATTTATGTTGATTTTACTGGTGGTTCAATTATTGCTCCTAATTCAAGTGATTATTTAGGATATGATAATATAATCGAAACCCATACTGATGTTTTTTATTTTTCTATAGTCTTATCAACAATATCTGAAACAGCACCTTTGAATATTAGTGTTCCTAGTATAATTGCAGCATATACTGTTTTTGCTATAATTCGACATAGAAATAAGAAGAAGTAATGGATGTTAATCAAACATTCCATTCTTTTTTATTCAGTTAAAATTTCATATGTTAAATTAACTTGCGATTTTACAGAATTTGTAATTAAACAATATTTTTCTGTTAAATCAACGCATTTTTCTGCACTTTTAATTTCCTCTTCATCTTTAATTGTAATTGTAAGATGAACATCTACCTTTGTAAAGGCATAACCTCTTGTTTCAGCTTTCCCGAGATAACCTGTCGCTTCAACCTTTAGGGCTTTAAGCTCAAGATCAAGTTTTTCAGCCATAGCATAAAAAGTTGTCATTTTACAAGATGCAATAGCTCCTACAAACAGGTCTTCTGGTGAATGTATTCCTGCTTTTCCGCCTGGAAATTCAGGTGGTGTAGCTACTCTAATTAGTGGTTTTTCTTTATCATCTAGAATAAAATCTCCCACTCTATCTTCTTTCGAATCTATTATTATATGATATTTATGCTCTTCGGACATCATCTATCACTCTAGTTTCTTGATTAGACAAAACAATTAAAACCATTAAAAAGTTGTCTAATATTTATCTATTAAAATCTAATGAATTTTAATAGAAGAAGGTTATTGATATGGCTAAGGCATTAATCAACCTATTACCTCATGAATCCAAGAAGTTGATTGCTGTTGGTATAACTGCATTAGATTGGGTTCGTGATAAAATGAAAGAAGGTAGAATATTCGTTTCAAGAGGAACTACTAATGCTTATGTTCTCGAAGAAATGATGGCTATTACTGAATTTGATAAGAGCTGTTATGTTGCTGGCCAGATTATCCCAAAAGGAGAACGATTATCTGTTTGTCCAAGTAAAAAAAGATTAAAAGAAATTCTTTTTATTGATGGTAAACCTAGTGAAGTTAATTCATTTAAAGATGCAATGGAATCTATGACAAAAGGAGATATAGTAATTAAAGGAGCAAATGCTCTTGATCCAGATGGTATTGCAGGTGTTCTATTAGCTGATCCCAAAGCTGGAACCTGTGGTTTAATCTGGGGAACTATAAGAGCAAAAGGATTAACATTACTTATTCCAATTGGTTTAGAAAAAATGGTTGCTCATTCTATTCTTTATTCCTCTTTGGAAATGGGTATTGAAGAAATTGATTATGCAGATGGTTATAAATCTGGTTTATTTCCGCTATTTGGTGAAGTTTTTACTGAAATTGATGCACTATATACCCTCTTTGATTTAGATGATATTATACATGTTACCAGTGGTGGTGTTGGAGGTGCAGAAGGATCAATTTCATTATTGCTCTGTGGAGAAGATGATATTATTAAAAAAGCATATGATTTTTGTCAAAAATTAAAATCAATAGAACCATTTCGACCAACAACTGAATAATTATCATGGGAGGATTTCCTCCCAATCAACCTTTTGAAGGGTAACTTTAAAATTTTAAAAGTAAAAGAAATAGTAGGAATGTTATCAATTCATTTGTAAGAATTAACTTAAGAGGATTCATTAAATGTCATTTAGTAGACGACGAGCAACAGCTGTGAAACTAAAAATTAGCGATTTAATTTCGGGAGAATTTATAACAAATCAAGATGGTTCAAAAGCTCTGCATGTAAAAACTGATGATTTAATTACTCGAGCAAGAGTAATGGGAGAAATAACTGGTAAAGTAATAAATGAAGCTGAAGAAATGGTTATCTATGATGTTTCTGACAAAACAGGTACAATAAAAGTTCGTGGTGGAGGAGATGAGCGATCGGGCCAAATTTATTTAGAAATGTTGAATTTTAAGGAAGGAATAGTTGTTGATATTATTGGTTTGGTTCGTGACTTAGGAGATGGGAACGTCTATATTGATTGTGAATTATGTATACCAATAACTGATCCTTCGTATCAAGTCTTGCGTGAATTAGAAATTTCAAAATATTATCAAAGAAAAGGTTTAAGCTCGGATGCTACAGCAAGTATTGAAACTGCAATTAAGGGACAAGTTAAACTTGCTGAAAGTGACGAAATAAAAGCACAGATTCTTGATTTATTGAAGAAACCAGAAAATATTGAAGAGGGTTGTACTTTTGATCAAATAAAAAGAGAATTGGGATTGACAACAAGAGAACTTGAACCAGGGTTAATTGCCCTAAAAAGCGATGGAGATATCTTTGAACCAGCTTCTGGTAGATTTCAAATAGTCAAATTATAATAATAATCATTTTGGTTTTTTATATTACAATTAGTACTTTAGCAGCTAAACCTCGTCCTAAAGCTAATTTTGAACCTTTTACTTTTATCATTACTGGTCCATGAGAAATTTTATTTACTACCTCTATTTCTGTTCCTGGAATTAATCCTAATTCATTTAATCTTTTACATGCACCCCGTCCACCAGATATTTTAACAATTTTCCCCTTTTTGCCAATTTGTAAAGACATTAAGGATATAGCTGAATCAGGAATCTCACCATTTATTTCACATGAATA
>JAEOUJ010000106.1 GCA_016839405.1 Candidatus Gerdarchaeota archaeon
AATTTCTAGAAGATCATCCTAAGGTTCGTGAAGTTTATTATCCTGGTTTACCCTCACACCCTCAACATGAGCTAGCTAAAAAACAAATGACTGGTTTTGGTGGTATGGTAAGTTTCTGTGTTGGCAAAAGTGATAGTGATGGTGGCTTGTTTTTGAATTCATTAAGAATTATTAAAAAAGCCAGTAGTTTAGGAAGTGTTGAATCATTGGCACAAGCTTCTGGTAGTATGATTTATTTAGAATTTACTGAAGAAGAAAAACAAACAATAGGCATTAAGCCTGGTTTTATTAGATATTCTACTGGAATTGAAGACAAAGATGATCTTATTGAAGATATTGATCAAGCTTTAAATAGAATCTAAACCGAATAAATAGATTTATACTTTATTCATTTTTAGAATTTTATCTGCAAGTGAATATACTTTCTTTAAATCTTTTTGAATATTATTAGTTGGTAGAACTATACTACAAAATGGATCAGTTTTCTCCAAAATTACATTAAAGTGTGTTCTATCAACTATCCATTCCTCATCTGGGTATTTTTTCACTTGGAAATTTTTTTCATTGTCTGAGAATAGAATTCCCTTAATTGAAGCTGATTTATATTTTGGATTTTCATTTAAATAATTTATATTATCATTAAAAGAATCAAGGTGTGCTTTTACTATATTAATACCAGTTGCATACTGAATACACTCGAGAGAACCCTGGAATCTTGGATTTATTTCCATAAAATAAAATTTATCATTTTTTATTACAAAATCTATACCATTAGTACCAACAAGATTTAATTTTGAAAATAAATTTTTGATTTTATCTTTTAACTGATTGTACATTTCTCTATTAATGTAATTACTTTCTAATGGAACTATATTGCCGCAATAACTAAAAGCCCCTGGTGCTCTAAGCTTTTTATCTCCAATTAATTGTTTATTTAAAGATAATAATCTAAAATTATTTTTAGAACATACCACAGAAGCACTTGCATCAACTCCTTTAATATATTCTTGAATCCAAATTGTTGTTTTATCTTTTCTTTCTTCAAAATAATTCTTTAATTCACTCTCATTTAACCATAACTTAATCCCTACACCTCCCCCTCCACCATCTTCTCTAGTTACTATAGGATATCCCCATTTCTTAGCAATTTTTTTAACTTCATTGTAATCATTAGTAGAAATTAATTTTGGAATACTAAAACCAGCTTCTTGTGCCAAGCTATTAATTTTCTTTTTATTTCTAATTAATTCAAATTTTGATGGATTATTTGCGTATACTTTTGGACCTAACTTATTGAATTTAGCAATAATTTCAGGATATGGATCAAATGAAGAACCGAGTATAATTCCATCAAAATCTCCTTGTTCATCACACATTATCTCAGAGAGAATATACATATATTCAGAAGGTTTCCGATGTAAAGGTCTATGTAAAGTATTCCCTGGTTTTTGTCTTAAAACTGAAAAACAGTTTTTAGTTAATTTTAAAAGATCCATATCTCCAAAATAATCAATTACTCCTATAGAATGTCCAGCTTCCATTGCCGATTTTGCAATTGGTCTAGCATTGAATCCTACTATAAGTAATTTCACATTTAACACAGTCCCTATTTTTTAGCAAATTTTTCATTTAATTTAACAAACTTATCAATTCCTTGACTAAATAATTCGCTAAAGTTTGGTAAATTTTTTTCTTTAAACATTGATAATTGTTCCATTAATTGAAATTGTAATAATGCTTGTTCAGTAAACAATTCATTATACATCTCTTCATAATTTCTAACAATTTGTTCTGTTTCATTTAGTGTTATTCCAAGCAATTGTAGATTCCCTTTAAATTCCCCTATTGAATCCGTTTCTTTTAATTTTCTGATTTGTTTAGAGATTTGAGCTAATTTTTCATCATAAAAAGAGCGATATCTAAGTAAATCAACTAGTTTTCTGAAGAAATCCTCTAACATACTAACCAATTCAAAATCAGTTTTGAATTTATCTTGAAGAATACCATTTATGTCATTTGATTTTGTACTTTTAATTGATACTAATGATGGTAATTCTATAGCTGTTCTATTTAATAATGAAGTTAAGGATTCAAGTGATTTTTTAGAATCTTCTAAAAGCTTCTGATCCAAAGTTAACTCTTTTGTATTGCTTTTAGTCTTCTTTATTGACACTGAATAACCATCCATTTCAAGAGATTCTACTTTACTAAATATTGCTTTTTAAAATAGTTGTTTATTATAAATTAAATCCTTGGGAATGACCATAAATGCTTAAAAATTAAACCACTTGAGTATTTATTGGGAAATAATATGACCTTAAAAGAATTCATTGAATTAGTTAATAAACATGAAAATCATCGAAGAACATCTATAAATTTAATAGCTAGTGAAAATTATTCATCACCTATGGTTAGAGCTATGCTTGCTTCTGATCTACATAATAGATATTCATCTGAGTATTATGGTGGTACGAAATTTATTAATGAAATAATTCAAAAAACTGAGGAATATATTCGTAAGTTATTTGATTCTGATTATGCTATTGTTAGCTCTCTTTCAGGAAATATGTGCGATATGGCTATTGTTTTAGGTCTAACAAAACCTGGAAATAAAATAATGGTAGTTGATGATAAAGAACATGGTGGTTATCCATTAGATTATGAGTTTTTTGGTCGAAAAAAGGTTGCTTTCAATTACTCAATGGAAAATATGAATCTATTAATTGAAGAAAATATTGAAGCAATTAAAAAACAGAAACCATCTTTAGTTATTTTTGGTTCTTCATTTTTTCCATTCCCACATCCTGTTAATGAAATAATTAAAGAATTTGAAAAAAGAAAAACAATAAATTTTGCTTATGATGGCTCTCATGTTATGGGTTTGATTGCTGGAAAAGAATTTCAAGATCCTTTAAGAGAAGGAGTTCATGTTTTAATTGGATCTACACATAAAAGTTTTCCAGGTCCACAAGGTGGAATTGTTTTAACTAATAATATGAAACATTATGAAGTACTTTCAACAATTTTAGGTTTTGATATTGATAAAGGCATTCGTTTTATAGATAATAATCATCCAAATCATATAGCTGCTCTTGGTATAGCTGCACTTGAAATGATAGAATTCGGTACTAGTTATGCAAAACAAATTGCTAAAAATTCAAAAGCTTTAGCTAAAGCATTAGATGATTATAACGTACCAGTTAAATTCAAGCATTTAGATTATACTGAATCTCATCAAATAATTTTGGAAACTGAAAATATTGAAAGTAATTTTGTAATTAAAGAGAGAGCTGAGGAAATTGGAATTATGATAGACGCAGGAATAAGAATAGGCACTGCTGAAATAACTAGAATGGGAATGAGCGAATTAGAAATGAAAGAACTTGCTGAAATTATCGCTAGAATATATTTTGATGATATAACAAGTGATTTATCTAGAAGAATCCGTGATCTTACTA
>JAEOUJ010000107.1 GCA_016839405.1 Candidatus Gerdarchaeota archaeon
CAATAAATGAAAATTTACCAAATAGTTTCGTTTGTAAATATGATCAAGAAAATAAATCAGAAGAAATAATTACTGCAATAGCAATTGGTCCATCACCAAATACTAAAATAGATAAATTTACAGCTAATTTGAAATTACTATAAGGTTGTTTCTTTAATATGAATCATAAATCTAATTGTTTATTGTCAAGTCATCCTATTGAACAAGATATGGGAATTCAATATTATGCGACAAAAACAGATGGAGTTAAAGGAAAAATTCGTATTTCACCAAAAGATTTCATTGTAGAAGAAATTTTACCAGATAGTAGAATAATAAAATTCGATGATAATGATTTCTCTTTTGGTGAAAATGAACCTGGTCTTTTTACTGAATTTGTATTAAAAAAACGAAATATAGAAAGTCATAATGCTTTATATAAAATAACTTCAGCATTGGGTTGTGATTTATTAGATATTAATATTTCAGGAACAAAAGATAAAACTGCTTATACTGCACAAAGAGCAACAATATGGCGAATAAATCCGAATGAATTATTAAAATTACAGTTGAAAGGTATTACAATACAATCTCCGCGTACAACAATTTATAAAACATATCTGGGCAACCTCAAAGGTAATTATTTTACTATAAAGATAAAAGAAATAGAAATGACTCGAGAAGAAATTGAACATAAAATGGAATCAATTTATAGAGAAATAAATGAAATTAAAGGCATACCTAATTTTTTCGGTCATCAAAGATTTGGCACAAAACGACCAATTTCTCATATAATTGGAAAGCATATCCTTAAAGGAGATTATGAAAAAGCTATCCAGTTTTATTTATCCTACAGATCACTAGATGAATCTGATCTATCAAATGAAGCTAGAAATATGTTTGAGAAAACAAGTGATTCAGAAGAAACAATTAAATTAATGCCTAAGAGTATGGTTTTTGAAAGATTAATTTTAAAACATCTTGTAAAATATCCAAATGATTACAAAGGAGCATTTCTGATTCTACCAAAGAATATGCAACGAATTTTTATTCATGCATACCAATCGTATATTTGGAATAGAACTTTATCAAAAAGAATGGAATTATCTAGAGATTTTGAAAAACAGGAATATGATTTTATAGAACACGATAAAATAGTTTTACCACTAATTGGTTACGATACTAAAAAAATCGATAATAAATTAATGATATTTGCTTTTGATTTACTTGAAGAAGACAATTTAAAACAAGAACACTTCAAGTTAAAAGATATACCTATACTCAAATTTAATGGTGTAAATAGAAGAATAAGTATTGACTTTAATGATTTCAAATATAAAATAACTAAGGATTCTAAGGAAAACAATGTTGTTACAATGGAATTTTCTTTATCTTCAGGTTCATATGCAACTATAATTCTTCGAGAATTTATGAAAACTACCCCATTAAATTATTAAAAATAAATGATAGATCATGTTTCTTATTATTAATTAGCGAAATTCAACACGAACATCTTCATCAGATATAAGTTTAACTAAATCAATAAGCTCCATCTCAGAAGCGGGTAATTTTGCTTTTTCTTCAGGTGATAAAACAACTATAGTTTCTTCTTCTACTTTTGATTGACCTGGTTTAGGTGAACGCGCAGGAACAAAGACAGTATTGATTCCAGTAATAAGTGCTGGTGAGAAAATATCATCTATTACCTTACGTAGGTTTTTACTTTTCTCAATAATTCTTATTGGTTTGTTTAGAACTCTTTCCAATTGGTTATCAAAATTAGCTGTTCCACCAGTTAGGAATCTTATACTTCCAGGAGTTACCAATAATAAAATAAAATTTGGTCTTTCTATTGCTTTTAGAATTGTAACCTTTGAAGCATTAGGAAATCTCTTTTCAAAATCAACAGCAACCTTGGCTATTTTAACATCAGTTTCAGTTATAATATTGTTATTAAGTTTAGTTTGACAATCTTTACAAAGCATTCCAGTTTGTGCACAAAAAGTACAGATTGCGGTTTTCATATTTTTTGCTCCAATATTAATGAACAATTATAATATTAAACATGAAAAAGCTCCTTTAAGTGTTTATTAATTCTCCTATTAATTAGAAAGAGAAGAAAAATAAGAAATAAAGAAAAAGGAAAGGATATTACTTTGATAATGTGATTTCAATTGCAGAAACATTGGCTTCTCCACCGCCTTCTCTGCGAATCACTTGTTCAGTACTTGTTGTAATATTCTTTACTTTTAAATCTGGTAAGAATCGATTTCTAGTTAATTCAGCAACATCGACAGCTGTGCTTATAGCTCGTCCTCGAGCACATATCTTCACTTCTTTTGCTTTATTCTCATTAAAAGCAGTCATAAGAGCTAAAACATAAACCATTGCTTGTTTATTACCTACATAGATTACATTTTCCTCTTTTACTTTAGGCTTGCTTTCTGTTGCTTTTGTTGTTGTTGTTGTTTTAGGTTTTGTAGTTTTTGGTTTTGTTTCAGTTTTCTTTGTTTTTGGTTTTTCATCCTTTGACATTTTCCATGTACCACCTTATTTTGTATTTGCTGACCAACTGCAATATGTCATTGAATTCTTGTCGGTAGCTAATTTTTGGTGTTTTTTTTAAGTATACAAAATTAAAAACTCTTTCTAAAGGATTTATAGAAAAAACATGTAAATTCTTGATTTTTTACTATATTAGGTTATTTTTTGATTTACAATTAATCCAAATTTTTTTGTAATAGTTTGTTAAAAATAAAACGAATATAAAATGAAATCAATAAAAGTAAAAATTACCTTTCTTTATTTGTCTCTAATTGGTCTTTTTTTTACTATAAAATTTGTAGGTGCTGTTAATGTAAATGAACCAGTAGAATTTGATTATTTAGTTATAAGTGAAGATTGGACATTTATTGAGGTATCTGATCTTTTAATCAATCAAACAATAGATTACGAATGGATTAGTAATATTAAGGTGAATGGTAGAGAAGTAACCAATGATCAATTTCAACTACTATTTGGCATGGATTTTTCTGAACGTGCAGCTTATTTTGAATCAATTGGATTCACAGATGGCATTTTTGATAGCGGAAGAACAATAACGGATTTTAATGGAAAAATATATTTTGTTTTTTTTAATCCTGAACAGGATGATGCTACAGTTCAATTCACTCTTACTTATAGGAATCAATTATTGGAACCATGGGTTATTGGTGCCATTTCTGGAAGTGTCACAATAATTTTTCTAATAATTTTAATTGTTGCAATTATAAAAATAAGAGATAGTTTAATTAAAAAACAATTAGAAGAACAAGAAAAATCACCAGCTCAAAGATATTTTGAGATGTAGTTTAAAAAACATTGATTTTTACATGAAATTTTTATTAACTAGACCTATATTATTATTGTGTAAATAAATCGGTGTTTGACTTTGAAAACAATTGCCTTATATTGGGGCTATCTTGCAGGGGAAGAACATCTTACTAATGAACAATTCGCTTCAATCGATTTTGGAAATCCTTCTCTTGATACGGAATTTATTACATTTGATCCATTGGCAACTAGTTTCTTTCAAGGTAAATACTATACAATGTATGAGAGAAGATTTGCTTTTCCACATAGAAATCTCCCAAGCATGCGTTTTGAGACAATGGTTATGTATGAAGATACATCAATAAAAATAATTGATCCTCCTGTAGATCTTAATACTCCTGTAGGAATATTTCTATGTATATTTACTGGTATAAAAGGGCAAATTAAGAAATCTTTAGAATTTCTTGGAAAAAAAATTAATTTGCGATTTTCTTCATGTGAAATTGATTTAGAAAAATTTTACAAAGGTATTTCTAAAACAAGATTAGAGATATTACCAAAATCAATGACCGTAAGCAATTTAAGTATTGATAAAACTCTTTCAGGGAATCTAGAAGTCTTTGTTACAAACCAAAAGCAATATATTGAAAATTTAAAATCTTATAAACCTCAAATTACTGAATTGAAATTCATATTAAAAGAAGTTAATCTTCAAATTGATGTTGATATAAAAATCGATGGTACTATTTCTTTTTATCCTGACATTGAAAATCTAAATTTAATGGAAACCATTTATGATATTGCATCAAGAAGTGTTTTCACAGGTTCATTTTAGAAATATCAGAAAATTATCTTATAAATGATGATCATTATTATTTTTTCTTAAATATAATGTGCCTTGTTTGCGTTCAGCAAAATCACCAATAAATTCTAGATATTCTCCTTCTAAATTCCCATATGATTCTATAATAGGGTTTTTTAATTCTTTTTTAAATTCAAAAGAAGGAAGCAAATTATCTAATTTACCATTAATAATAATTACTCCACCTGTCATTTCAGCCCCTACTCTTTCTGAAACATCTCCATTGATTATTATTATTCCATTATGCATATGCATTCCAAGAAACATTTTTGCACTGCCATTTATTTCAATTAATCCTTGTCTCATCCAAACTCCACATTCATTACCTACATTACCATGAACTTTGATTTTTCCCCCACTCATTCCACGCCAATCTCCACGAATAGAACCTCCTAAATAATGACCAGCATCACCATTGATAATTAATTCACCATTTTCCATATTTGCACCAGCAAAATCATCAGCATTTCCTTCAACTATTATCAAACCACCACTCATTTGAAAGCCACAATGCATGCCTATGGAGCTTTTAATTTTAATTGAGCCATTTGACATTTTTTGACCTATACGTTTAAATTTATGTAGTTGACCCTCCAAAATAATTTCAATATTCTCAGCTTTAGATGATACCCAATTATCAGATTTTATATCAAATAAATTGCTAATTGTTATTTTTTTATTTCCACGCCAAAGAACTAATTTTGATATTTCTTCTAAATCCATATCACTAAATTTATCTGGTGAAATGTTTTCTGCTTCAATTGGTAATAATGGTTTTTTAACTGGTTTTTTTTGCACTAATCTTATCATAACCATTTTACTACCTCATGACAATTTAGTTATAATTAATTCTTCTTTTGGAAAATACTCTTTTTGCACTGCATAATTCCCTAAATTAACAGTATAATGTTTTCTAAACCGTTCTTCTATTGCGTCTTTTATATTTAGAGTCCATTCATTTGGGACTTCAGCTTTAACACGATAAGTTTTCCCAAATGTTGTTGACATTATTTGTCCATTATATGAAACAATTTTTCCATCTTTTATTGTATATTTTGTTTCAGAAAATCCTTTCTCTATTTTTTCAAAATTAGTTGAGAGCTTATTTAGTGGCACATCAAACGAATGAATTGCTATATCTGCATCTGCACCAGTTCCTAAATGGCCTTTATTTTTTAAACCAAGAAGTTTTGCTGCAGTAATTCTACTAACTTGAATAACCTCAGATAATGATAATTCACGATTAATATCATTTAAAGATGATCTCTCAGTAGCAGCTTTATCAGCTCTTTCAAGTATTCTATCTCGTGCTTTTCTACTCATTAACCAACTAAATATAAGTGGATAAAAAGTAAATGGACCTCCATTTGGATGATCAGTAGAAATATTAACTTTCTGTAAATCTTTTATTAAAAGTAAAAATTCCAAACCAATTGCCCATTGAATTGCATTGACTGGATTTTTTCTTCTGAAAATATAGGGAACCACTCCAGCACATGATTCTAATTCTACTTGAGCATTCATCCATTTTGAACCTGATCTAGGAGACCAAGCAAGGTGTTCAGTTATACCTCTAAGAACCCATTCCCATGCGCCATCAGCAGTCATTGTTGTAGTATTTGTAAAGACTATTTGGCCAATATCACAAGATACATGTTCATTTTTATTAACATAATGAGCAATTTCCGGAGCTTCAGAACAAAAATCTTGCCAATCTTTTCCTCCATAGGAAGAGAATTGTATGTGTGTTATATGCACATTCTTTTTATTTTCTTTATGTGTTTTAATTCCTCGAACGCATTCCATAGTCTCTCTAGTAATAGCAAAATTTCCTGGAACTCCTAAATTGTTTGTATGTAAATGAATAGTATGAGGTAATCTCAGCTTTTCATTCACTTGGGCTAGAGTTTTTATGATTTTTCTTGGAGTAGCTTTAAAATAAGCTACTTTATCATCTAATGAGCAAACATTTTTCCCCCAAGCCCATGATTCTTCTCCACCAGGATTAACTAATTTAACAGAATATCCTCCTGATGTATACAATAACCAAGAAACAAAAGCACACATTTCATTAATATTCATTTCACTCATTCGTTCTAATAGAAACCAATTACTGCCAAGTAAAGTGTAAGCTCCTTTATCGATAATTGGGATATCATTTAATTCTTCGTGAGTATGACGTGCTTCCAAAGGAGGCATAGCTGGTTCCATAGCACAAGTATAACCCAATTTCGCATATGCATAACCAGTGAAGTAAGTGGAAGGAACAGACCGACCTACGCCAGAGCGTGTGTTTGGTGTTTTATTTTCTATTTCTAATAAATGGTCTTCAGGTCTAAGTAATCTCCCAGCATTTACTTTTGGTCCTGCAATATGAGCATGAATATCAACTCCTCCAGGCATAACAACTAATCCTTTAGCATCAATTGTTTTTATTTTAACATTAGATCTGACTTCAGAACCATCAACGATTTTATTGCCAACTATAATAATATCTTGTTTTTCTCCGTGAATATTATTTAGTGGATCAAATACTAATCCATTAATGATTCTGATTCCTTCAGTTTCTTTCTTTTTGGAGCTAATTTTTCTTCACTACCTGGAGAAATTTTTAATCTTTCTTCAATATACCAATATCTTGAAGCAACGGGTTTTTTGAGTTTTTCTTCAATATTTTTCCATAAATTACTATCTGAACCCTTTTCACTATGTTTTATTTTAATTCTTTGCATTTCAATAGCACCAGGTGCGGGGCAAGAAAATAAACATGCACCACAATAAAGGCATTTATCTCGATTTACATTAACTTTAGGTGTTTTTTCCCAAGGGATTTTTTTACTAGCTACAGGTAAATCTAAGCATTGAACAGGACAAACATCTATACAAGTTGAACAACCACCAGGGCAAAGATTATCCGAAACAACAATTTCACCTTCAATAAACTTTAAAGCTGTATTACCTGTTCGTTTACAATAAATTTCATCTCCTTCTAGAAATGGTAAAGAAACGCCTCGTTTAATTTTCTCTGATGGTTTATCATTAATTCTTAACTCTAAAGCATCGAAAGGACAAATAAAAGCACATAATCCACAGAAAATACATTTGTGGTAATTAATTCGAATAGGAGGAGCATCAGTTTTCTTGCGTATTGATGCACCAATTGGTCCTCGCTCAATTGCATATCGGGGACAAATAGTAAAACAAAGATTACAACCAGTACATTTTTCCACATCTAATACTAGAGATGTATTAGCATGACGTTCTTTACGCTCTGTAATGATTTTGTTTCCTTTCTTCTTAACAATAGCTTCTTGAGTCATATTTAATTCCCATTCAATTAAAAAAAAATTCAATCTTCTGTCTTGACTTTTTTCGTATTTGATATTTTTTCATACTCAGATAATGGTATAAATTCTATTTTAATACAATCTTCTGGACATACTTCCATACAAACACCATCACCATCACAGCGAAACGGATTTAAAACGACAGCTACACCATTTATAATAGCTATAACCCGATCTTCTGGATCATAATCATCTTGTTTACGCAAATCAGCATTTACAGGACATGCAGTTGTACAATTATTGCATCCATTACATTTTGTTACATCTATTGTTATTCGATAAGTAATTCGCTCATAAACTGACAATTATTTCACTTATGATTATAAATTTACAAGTCACTCATATATCTTCTTATTCAATTCATAAAATCTAATTAATGCATTAATGGAATGATTTTTTTATATTATAGTTGATTATAATCAGTTCAAGATATAGATTTATAATAAAGTCTCTCTTGCAATGCTCTGTTTAAGTTGATAATTATGTTTAAATCTAGAAGATATGTTAGACCAAGAATTGAGAAAGCTGAGAAAGAGCTAGTTCATTTTTTAGATGAAGCTACACTTCTAGTTGAAGCACTTATATTACAACATTCAGGCACAAATCCTGACAAATTTAGAACTTTTGATATAAAAAAAGCAAGTATAGATAGTTTAAATGGTGTTCTTTTAACTTTAAAATCAATTATTAAAAAAAATCTACATTTTGTTGATGAAATAATAGATGATATTCGAGAGAATTCTCTAAAGATTATTGAGAATAATGCTGATTTTACAAAAATAATTAGTCACTCAATGCAGCTAAATCTTATATCAGATAATAATGACATATCATTATATATGGCACCGTATACTGAATCATGGGATTTACTTACAGCAGGTGTACAAGCTATTATTATAAATCATGTTATAAAAAGTATTAATTCTGAAATACAAAGAGCACGTGTGGCTGAAATGATTTCAAAGAAATTGTAATTTTTTACTCTCTAAATGATAATTATTAAATGTTAAATAAACAATTGATTGATAGATGTAATAATGATAAGAGAAGTTAATACTCTAGATGTAATTTTAACAACAGGTAGAACAATAGAGCAAGGTATTTCACTAATGGGAACAAAAGTAACAAAAATAGCTAAAGAAGCTACTGCTATATGTTTTATGGACCCATCAGATATGGAAAAATTAGGAATTGAAGAATTTGATAAAGTAAAAATATTAACATCAGAAGGGAGTATTGTTGTTCAGGCGAAAATTTCCAATGAAGCTCCTCATAAAGGAATAATTTTTATGCCTCTTGGAATGTATGCTAATTGGATAACACCCCCAGGAGACGCGGGTATAGGTGTACCAAAATTTAAGGGGATAAAAGCAAAAATAACCACAACTAATGAAGAAATACCAGAAATCAATGAATTAATTGATGAACTTCAGAAGAAGAAAAATACCAAGTGAATGAGTATGAAAATTATAACTGATGTTGTTTGTCCATTTTGTGGCAGTTTATGTGATGACTTAGAGGTTATAATTGATGAAGAAAGACTGATTGAAGTAAAAAATGCTTGTCAACTTGGTTCTGCTAAAATTTTAGGAAATAAAGATAGTATTAGAATATTAAAACCGCTCATTAAGAAAGATGGGAAATATATTGAAGTGACATATGAACAAGCATTCACAAAAGCAGCTAAAATACTATTAAATGCTGATTATCCAATATTCTATGGTTTTGGTTCAACTATCGCGGATGCTCATCGTGAAAGTATAAAACTTGCTGAAGATACTGGAGCTATATGGGATCATTGTCCATCTGTTTGTCATGGTCCATCAGTTTTAGCTATACAAGAGATAGGCTTAGCTGGATGCACTCTTGGAGAAATTAGAAATAGATCAGATGTGATTATTTATCTTGGATGTAATCCAATGGAAGCTCATCCAAGACATATGAGTCGATATACGACATTTCCACGGGGATATTTTAGAGAAAAGGGTTTTAAAGAACGAACAGTTGTTGTTATAGATATAAGGAAAACAGAAACTGCCAAAGTAGCTACAATGTTTATACAAATAGAGCCCGATAGTGATTTTGAATTTATAAGTGCATTAAGAGCAATTATTCGAGGTAGGAATCTAAAAGCTAAAGAAATTTCAGGTGTTTCAATTGATAAAATCAAAGAATTAGCTAAAATAATGAAAAGTGCTAAACATGGTGTTTTATTTTTTGGTTTAGGATTAGCTACCACAAAAGGTAAACATCGTAATGTTGATGCTGCTTTAAGTTTAGTTCGCGATTTAAATGAATATACAAAATTTTATGTTATGCCTTTACGAGGACATTATAATGTAACAGGAGCTCAAAATGTTCTTACCTGGACATCTGGTTATCCATTCGCAGTATCGTTAATGAAAGGTTACCCACAATACAATCCAGGAGAATTCTCATTCACAAGTGTAATGGCTCGAAAGGAAGCTGATGCTG
>JAEOUJ010000108.1 GCA_016839405.1 Candidatus Gerdarchaeota archaeon
CATCTTTTCCAATTTTTCTCAATAGTTTTTGAAAAGATACTAATGCACCAGATTGAACTGTAAATTTCTTGAGATCTTTCACATAATCTGTTATAGCTTCTCCAGTATCTTTCATTAAATTTTTAGCAAATTTCTCCAATTCATTTATGGCTTTATTTGCTTGTTTAATAGTTGGTTTATAGGAAGGTCTTTTATATCGCGAGATTTTTCCTTCTAAATTTGGATTAATACTGATGCCTAAACCTTCAGAGAAATTCTCCTCAAAATCAGCAATTATCTTAGCTGCTTGTGCAACTGTTTTCTTTAATAGATTACCTATCTTTTCAAGAGATTTTAGATCATCTAAATTAATTTTTTCTTCGATAATAAACTCTTCATCAGAGGGAATTTTAACTAATTCTCCCTGTCCAAAATATTTGTTAATATTCTTGATCTTTTTAATGAATTTCTCTTGTATATCTGTTTGATCTGCTGCTAATTCTTTTAATAAAAGATCCTTATTTTGTTTGTAATTCAAAAGTGTTGGTATTGCTTTTACAGCATCAGTTAAACTACTTGGTTCTAAGCAATTTCCTTTAGTTTCTTCTATTAAATCTAAAATTTTCTTAGTATTTTTGCTAACGATTATTTGCTTAATAAAATTACTTAATTGCTCTTCAAAAGATCCATATGTTCCATTATAAGCAGCTGTTGTCATGTTTTTTGCTTCAAGCAATATATTTTCATCATTGTCTAATTTATCATGAGGATCTTCAGATACTACATCTATTGTTTTTATTAGAAAATTGATTTTTGATATAACTTTTTCAGATGCAGCTTTCATTTTAGTGAAATTTGTTCCATCCAGATCTGATTCTAAACTATATAGTTTCTCAACATTAGCAATTATTTCTTTTGTATCCTTATCTAATTCACTTTTTATTTGTTTAATAAATGATTGTCTTGTATCACTAAGTCGGTGATCAATTTTTTTAACAAATTTTAAAGCATCTAAAAAGGCTTGGAATCCATTCTTAGGCCATTTTGAGATAGTATCTTCTATTTGAATGCAATTTTCTTTTATAAAATCATCAAAAGCTGGACTATCGCGATAATTCTTTAATTTTGCAAAATATCTTTCATATACATGTTCATAAGCTTTTGAATGAATTGTAAAATCCCTAGTAACATAATCTTTTGCTTTATCTAAAATTTCATGATAAGTATCTCTATAAGCTTGAGTATAAATAATTTGACCTTCTCGACTTAAAAGACCTTTTTTCAACTTGGTGTGTGAATCAATTTCATTTGCAAGGAGATCTATTTGATGTTTAATATCAAGTATTTCTTTTTCAAACTTTACTATAGAAAATCCAAGTTTTAATTTAATATCTATTAACATAGCCTCTACTGAATCATTTATGGTTTTCAAAACAACAGGAATTTCATGCAATATTTCAATTGCTGAAGTTCCGAGTTGATCTGTGTTTTTAGGCAAAACTCCAATGAAAGAACGATCTATTCTTCGATTTTGCATTTTTATCTGTTGAGTTTCATCTAAGAATTTTAGGTTTTCAACAGCCATATTATTGAATTTTTGGATTTTTTCCCAAGATTGACTTTTCTTTTCTTTTTTGAGTTCATTAATGAAATGTATTAATGCTGGAAATTCTTCTCCTTCTAAAGCTGTTTTATCCCCAATCATCATCAATGCTAATTGATTCGTTGTACGAATAATTTCATCAAGTTCACCTAAAATAGTATTCCAATCATCTTTTACAATATCCATTGATTCATCCATTGTTTATTACCTCTTATTATAATAATAATAAAATAATATAAAATATCGGTTTTTTTAATCTAAGCAAAATTGCTTTTGTTTTATTAATCATTTGGAAGAGATATTAATATTTTATTCAAAGATAATTTAAAAGAAAATTCATTTAAAGCTATAATTTAATTTATTTTCTTTATTTTTTTGGTTTATATTAATTGAAAAAAATTTTATAAATTCCTTTTGTGAAATTCTAGAAACAATTATATAGCATGCTATAACCTAATGAATAAATAATAAAAGTATTTAACAAACAGATAAGCAGGTCGAAACAATTGTCACAAGTAAAAGCATTCTTTAGCAGAGTGTGGGATGGCATAAGTTCAAGGATTAGCAGACCACAAGTAAAACGAGAGAATATCTTACTCTATATTAGTTTAGTGCTACTTATCTTTGGTGCTTTTTTAGTAAGAATTTATCCAGTTTTTTCAACTGAGATTCTTTTAAAAGGATTAGATCCCTGGGTTCAATGGCGAAGTGCAGAATATATACTTGAAAATGGTTTGAGAGAATTCTTGAATTGGTACGACCAAAGCTCTTGGTATCCATTTGGTAAAGCAATGGGTAAAACGCTATATATCGTAATACCACTTACTGGGGTAATTTTCTATAAAATAGCAATGTTCCTAGGATTCAGTACATCTTTATATACAATAACTTACTTTATACCTGCTATCTTTGGATCTGCAACCATATTAGTTATTTACAAACTAGGTGAAATAATTCACAGTAAGCGAACTGGTGTTTTTGCGGCTTTCTTCTTAACCTTAGCAAATGGTTTTATAAGTAGAACTATTGTAGGATTCTATGATAATGAGTGCATAGGCATTTTCTTGATGTTCTTAACATTCTATTTCTTTATTCGAGGATTAACAAAAGATAGTATGTTAAGTAGTGTATTAGCAGGATTATGTCTAGGTGGTTTAAGTCTTACATGGGGTGCATTTAGGTATGCTTTTGATTTGTTAGCTTTATATGCTGTTCTTATGATTTTACTAAAAAAATATTCTCGAAGATTATTAACATCATTTTCTACAACTATTTTAATTGGCTTATTTATTGGAACATTAATTCCTAGAAACGGTGTTAGGTTTATTTTCGCAACAGAGCAATTGATACCTTTAGTAATAATAGTTGCTATGCTTTGTATTACATTGTATCAAGAATTGCAGAAAAACATAGAAGCGGAAAAACTAAAGAAAATAGTTAGATATTCGATATTTGGAATAATTGGAGCAGGAATAATTGGATTAATTGTTCTCTATTCTTTAAAAGAAATTACTCCAATAGCTGCTAAATTTATTAGAACACTTATTCCAACATTAAAAGAATCAATTCCTCTGATTGACTCAGTTGCAGAAAATCTGACATCCTCATGGGCAAATCTATTCTTTAATATCTACATCATGGTATTTTTATTACCATTAGGATTCTACTTCTGTATAAAGAAACCAAATGAAAAAACAGTCTTTCTTTTATTAATGGGTCTTACTGGGGTATATTTTGGCGCATCAATGGTAAGATTAGCCTTAATTGTTACTCCAGCTGCAGCTATTGTAGCAGGTTACACTTTGGATGAAGTGCTGAGACCTTTTGCATTAATCAATCAAGAAAGATTTACAATTTCTAGAAGAAAACGAAGAGCTGCAAAACAAATTGGAAAAGAATTAATCTCAGTAGCTTATGTATTTGTTGCAGTAACATTGATGTTAACAGTAATATTCGGTGCAAATATACTCAAAAGACAATATTATATGAATCATGAGTTAACACCAAGACTGTCTGGTCAAGGGGTTGATTATGTAGCTCATGATTACCAAGAAATGTTTGATTTTCTAAGAATAAATATTGCTCCATATAGTGCTGGTGAAAAGCCACCCATTGTAATGAGCTGGTGGGATTATGGTTACCAACTGAGTGTTTTGGGTAATGTTACAACTCTGGTTGATAACGCAACAATCAATTCGACGCAGATAGGTATAGTTGGAGCAATGTTAATGCATAACGAATCTTCATCATTGAAACTCTTGAAAAAATTTGGTGTTAATTACGTACTAGTATTAAGTCCAGGAGTAATTAACAGTCCAAGCAATGACCTCCTAAAATCACAATGGATGATGCAAATTGCAGAAACTGAAGCAGGACAATATCTATATGAATATGGAATAAGTTACGATGATTACTTTAATGATGATGTGAATAGTGAAGAATATGGATTTAAAGATTTGTTCTGGAAATCAGTAGTCTACAAATTATGTGTTTATAGATTTCAAGAGGATAATACTTACGAAGGCACAGGAGCAGCTGTTACAAATTGGAGAGTTGGACTACTCTCAGGAGCGCCACAAGTACTAACATCAGATCTTAAAAATTTCAAATTAGTCTTTCAAACACAACTTGCACTATTGCGTTTATTCGAAGTAATTTATTAAAATTAAAAAGATAAAGGAGAAACTCCTTTATTCTATTTTTCCTTATTTTTTTTGATATTTAATAATAATAATCTGGGGATTTTATGCCAAATAGAATTTGTCTTGGATGCTTAAAGGAAATAACTGAGAAAGCAATTAAATTATCAACAA
>JAEOUJ010000109.1 GCA_016839405.1 Candidatus Gerdarchaeota archaeon
GTTGGGAAATTCCTGATATGACTTTCAAAACATCTGGTTTCGAATGTTCCGATTGCTCAAATGCATGTGAGATAGTTGAAATAAATAAAAATGGTGAAACAATCGCTAGATGGGGAAGTCGGTGTGGTAAATGGAATTTCTCTCAATAGTTTTCTCTAAAAAAATACTATAAATGTTTCACAAATCTAGATTCTCAAGCGGAACCCATCCTTCATCTCCAGAAGTAGTTCTAGTAAAAGCCCAATCGCAATCTTCGGAAAGTATTATTAATTCATCACCAATTTTTACTGTAAGTTCTTTAGCAATATAATCTTTGACAACTTTAAAATAACCAGGTTTATCCTCAATGGGTTTTAGAAAAGTTTTTGGTACCCAGCTATAGACATCATTTTTATCATGACACCATATCCAATTAGGCCATATTGTTGGTTTTTCTTCTCCTTGTAGAATATCACCTGCTTTCGCAGTTAATGAATCCGGATCTGTACTTTCATGATTTTTTATAACTCGTACTTTTTGCATATACCTCACCAATTATTTTTCAAATTAGCTAAAAAACAATTTAATTAGCTATAAGGTTAAAAAAAATCAAATTTAACTTGTAAAAATTCTTTTTTATTAATCTTATTTTTTTATTTCAGTATAATTAAATGAAAAATAGTAACACCAATTATATGTTTACGCATATTTTCAAACCATAAACAATTTTATTAATATCACAAAACTCATTTTTTGCGTGAAATTCAAGTCTTAGTCATATAATTAGTGATAGGACGTGTATCCAATGGTACGAACAAAAGTAATAATTATGGGCGCAGCTGGAAGAGATTTCCATAATTTTAACACTTATTTTAGAGATAATGAGAATTACGAAGTAGTTGCCTTTACTGCAACACAAATACCTGATATTGAGGGACGAACTTATCCTAAAGAATTAGCTGGTAAGTTGTATCCTAAAGGTATCCCTATTTATGATGAAAAAAACCTTGCTGATGTCATTATGAAAACAGAAGCAGAGGTTTGTGTCCTTTCTTATAGTGATCTTCCTTATGATTATGTTATGCATTTAGCATCTATGGTTATGGGTCTTGGACCAAATTTCTGGATGTTAGGTAAAAAGAAGACTTCAATAAAATCATCAAAACCAGTTATTTCTGTTTGTGCAGTTAGAACAGGATGTGGTAAAAGCCAAACAACTAGAAAAATCGCAGTAACACTCTCAAAAATGGGCTTGAAAGTTGTTGCTATTAGACACCCAATGCCTTATGATCCTGATCTTAATTCACAAGCTTGTCAAAGATATGGTAGCTTAGAAGATTTAGATAAATATCGTTGCACAATTGAAGAAAGAGAGGAGTATGAACCATTAATTACAAATGGCATAACTCTATATGCTGGTATTGACTATGAAAGAATTTTACGTGAAGCTGAAAAAGAAGCTGATATTATTATTTGGGATGGTGGAAATAACGATTTTCCATTCTATAAATCAGATTTAGAAATTGTTGTCACTGATCCTCATAGACCAGGTCATGAAGTTGGTTATTATCCAGGAGAAGTAAATCTTCGAACAGCAGATGTAGTAATAATAAATAAGATGAGTACAGCTGATAGAGAAGGTGTTGATATAGTTAGAAAAAATATAGCTAAAGTAAATCCAAATGCAATTGTTGTAGATGCAGCTTCTCCATTAACAGTAGAAGGATGGGAGAAAATTAGAGGAAAAAGAGTACTAGTTGTTGAAGATGGCCCCACATTAACACATGGAGATATGGAGTATGGAGCAGGAGCAATTGCTGCTTGGAAATTTGGAGCAAAAGAATTAGTCGATCCACGTCCAGAAGCAGTAGGATCAATTAAAGCCACTTTCAAAAAATTCAATCATTTAGGAACTATTCTTCCAGCAATGGGTTATGGTAAAAAGCAAATTAGCGAACTCGAAAAAACAATTAATGCAATTGATTGTGATTTAGTTCTAATAGGAACACCAATTGATCTTACAAGAATAGTAGATATTAAACACGAATCTGTTAGAGTCAAATATGATTTACAAGAAATAGGTCATCCTGATCTTATGGATGTCATAAAACCATTCTTAAAAGACAAAGGATTGCTTAAAAAATAATGATGGGATAATATTCCCCATCACCAAATTTTTCTACTTTTTCAGACAATTCTTTTCATATGTCTTGCGAAGCAAAATTAATTGTGCTTCAATATCTTCTTGTGGTTTATTACCTTTTAATGTCAGAATTGATTTATCATTTATAGCTGATAAAATGGAGAGCATTCGAAGATCTCCTAATCCTTTGAGTGTAGTAAAACCTTTGTCGGCAATCTCTACACAAAGCTTTTTCTCTGCTTTACAATTTTCAGAACAGTCTCTACAAGCAGCAATTTCAGCAAAAACGGTGTTATTTTGTAAATCAACACGGAAAATTACATCATCTATCTGTTTTTGCACTTGGTGAGTTTCACTTACATCAAATCCCTGTCTTTTTGCTATTTTTTCTACTGTTTCTAAATCGAAACCAATAGGAACATAACCGATTAATCGATCCATATTGATAACAATATCTTCTACAATTTTTTTTAATATATCAGCTAATTCACCCTTTGTTTTCCACCTATAAAAGGAAAAATTGTTAAGTTTTTTATCATTGAATAGTTTACGAAATCTTGTTTTTAATTTAGAATATTCTTTAATTTTACCATTTTCAGGTGTCAAAATCATAATTTCATGTAATGCATTGATTTTATCATCAACTAGTTCTAAAACTTCTCTAACAAAATGCACGCTGTTTTTTGTTTCACATATGAAGAGATATTTTCTTGCACCGACAAAATAAAAGGGAAGAACGAGTTGATTGAAAAAACTACCAGTTATTGTTGTAATCCATATTTGTAAATCCACTTCTCCCCTTGATGATTTAGAACGGAAAACGACTGGATCAACTCCTATCATATTCAAAAAATTCTTTTTATGATGGGCTGTAATTTCACGAACCTCTTCATGGAGTTTATCTTGTGTTATTGTTGGTTCTAGAGCTAGAATTACTTTGGTTAAAAACCTCGGCAAGAAACTTCACCGTAAACATTAGATTGTTCTTCAATATCTAAAACGTTGGTATTTACTAAATATTAATCTTTCAATCAAAATTTCTATAATAAATAGATTATTGGTAAATTTATCATAATATTTCCGAAAATAACTAACTTTAAGATCTAATTTGAAAATTCAAAATAAATAAAAAAAAGTAAAAAAAAAGAAAATGTCTCATTATCATCATCTCAGGAAAAAAATCATATCGATGATTGAGACTTGATTTCAGACAATTTAAACAATGATTCCTATTGTGAAAAATATTTAGAGATTAATAATTATCGTCATCATCAAACTCTTCGTATTCTTCGTCATCGTCGTCATAATAGTCTTCATCGTCGAATTCTTCTTCGTCGTCATCATATTCCTCATCATCATCAAATTCTGAGGATTTAATTGGATCGATCATTTCATTTTCCCTGAGAGTTTATAGCTCTCTAAAGAAAACTGATTGTGCATATTTCATTTATAAATATATTTGTTTGGAATAGAAATAACAAATTTTCTTTTCAAAGAAATTAGCAATTTATAAATAATTTCTAGGAGTATAACAAAGAAGATATCATTTCCTTTTTCTAACAATTGTGATTATTACAAAAATGATGATTGGAATCGATATGAAAAAAACTAGTAAAAGAATCTCAGTTAATTTATTTACTGGATTAAAAGAAATATAAATTGTTAAACCATCCCAAGCACTTGCCATATAAACAAACCCCTTGTTTACAAAAAGATCATTGCTAGCAAAAGGTTCTTTGGAGCAATCTACATAGATTAATTCATTGAAAGATGTTTTTTTCAGAACTACTAATCCTAAGATGCAAGCTAAATAGAGATAATCATTCATAACTTCAAGGCTAAAAATAAATTCTAAATTCAATTGTGTACTACTTTTAATAATAGGGGTTTCAAGATTTTCAACATTAATTATTTTTATACTTTTATCAATACCATTTTCACATAAAAGATAAACAATATCATTTTCAATAGCTAATTCATTAGAACGTTGACCGATTTCCAATTGCAAAGAAGAAATTAATTGAATATTTGATGGATTTGTTATATCAAAGATAGCAAAATCCACTTCAAATTCATCAATTGCTGCATAGACATAACCATTCTTTACCTCTATTCTATTAATAACTACATCTGAATATGTACCTAATAGAATTGGGTTTAGATTATCTGAAATATCTATGATTTCTAAACCACCTGCGCCTATTGCCAATATTGCTTTTTCATCATATATTTCTAAATCACAACAGTAAGCATTCGGATTATCACTTTGATATTCACTTATAAATTTTGGTTTTGTTGGATCAGAAACATCTACAATCTTTAGAGAACAATTATAATTAAAATCGAAAGAATCGTAAGAAAGAATATACAATATTGAATTTGAAACTTCAAGAAGATAAGCAGTATTATTATCGAAATATGAACCTTTCAAGATAGGATTATTAGAATCACTTACATCTATTATTTGTGTTCCATTAATTCCATTTGCTATGTAGACTAGATTTTTATTTCCACAAATATTTAAACTAACTCCTCCAAAGTTATAGCGAGTATATCTCTCCGGATTATATACATCAATAATATAATAAACAGCAATCTCACTAGTGTAGGCTATTGATATAAACAAAAAATTATCTTTAATTACTAAATTACTTGGTGCCCAGATCTCATCAACTATTGTCGTTATTGTAGGAAGAAAAGGATTTGTTACATCAAACACGAGTAACGATGTTTTGTTTGTTATGTAGAGAGTATTTTCTTTTAAAATGGCTATTCTATTATAATCTAAATGAGTAAATGAATAAGTAGTTATCAAAGAAATGGAACTAGGATAAGTTATATTATATATTAGAAATTCTTGTTTAGCAATAACATAGGCAAGAGAGTTTGTTGTAATAAGCTTTACAGGTTGTGAGTCAAAAGAAGGATCATAGCTATCAATTAATGTGATGTTAAAAAGATCACTGATATTATAAATAAATAGTGAGCTTTTGGGTTCTGCTGTAAGATAAAGATAATTTTCTCTGAGTTCAAAATCAATTATTTCAATTGATTCATTAATTAATGAGTTAAGTAATACCGGGGTAGATGGATTTGAGATGTTATAGAATCTCAAACCAATTATAAAATCATTTATTATTAATAAATCATCATAAACTTTTACAAGATTACTGAAAAAAAGATCATCCATATTTGCTATTTCAGTAGGTTGGGAAAAATTGGAGATGTTGAGAATTTTCAGCCAATTACGAGAAAGAAGATATGCAATGTCCTCTTGAATATAAAAATCAATGATTGGTTCGCCAACAAAACCGGTTGTTCCTAAAAAGAGAGGGTGCAGAGGATCGTTGATATCAAATTTTATCAATTCTTCAAGCAAATTTGACACATATAAATAATCCCCCTGAATAAAGAAGTCATCTGGACTACCAAGATTTTCATCATACTGTCCTACTAAATCAAGTGTTCCATTATCAGTAAAATTAATTGTATAATCATGATCAAGGGTTGTGAGATTTTTATTAGTGTTTGTTTGTTTCATTTCAATTGGCATAAATGATAATGTGAAAGTAAATATAAGCAGTACAATTAAAGAAAGAGAATAGATGATATTCTTTTTTTTATTTATCATTGATTTTCCCTCACCCTACCTATGCTAAATAGATTATAGAAATATATAAACATAATCTAAAAAAAATACCTTTTAAAAAAAGGCAGTTTTAAAGACCTCAATAAAATTTGTTTAATTAAACAAAATGAAAATAAGAAGATATATTGAGTATTAAATCTTCAAATTAGCTGAATCTTTATGGAACTACTTGTTTATGAGGTTTGGGGAGCTTTGTTCTAGTAATCTTTAATACAACACCTGCAGAGGTTGGATCAGGACATCGAACAAATTCTGTTGTTACACCTTTTTGATCAAGTATTTTCTCATAAGGTGTTCCTGAATAAGACCAAGGAAGCCTACCATCATATTCTAAAACACGAATCATTGATGTAGCACTATCAAGCAACCAAGAACAAATCTTTGCTTTATCTTCAGGATAATTAAGCTTGTCTCCTTTCTTATGATAAGGACAACCGCTTTCATAAATTTCTAGTTCAAACTTATACTTCTTAAGAGCCATTAAAACACTTCCAAAAACATCTATTGTTTTGATTGTAACAGCAAAAGGTTAATTATAAAAAATATCTGTTAGTCTTAGTAAAATAGAAAGCTGGAGTAAGTATATTTGGAAACATTGTATTATTCTACCTTTTCATCTCATTTTGGTAAATTTACTATCATATGGAAAGAAAATGATTCCTCTATATTTATTCAACGAATATTTCTTAGTGATCAAAATAAAAATTCTGATAAAAAAGCAACAGAATATTCCACTCAAATTAAAAACAAATCAAATTCTATTATTAATTCTGCAGGGAAACAAATTCAATTATTTTTGAATGGAGAAGAAGTAGAATTCAATTTACAACTACTCGATTTTAGCAGATGTTTTGATATACAAAAGAAAGTTCTATTAGCTGAGCATGGAATTCCACGAGGGTTTGTTAGTACTTACCAACGAATAGCAAATCACATTGGATTAATTAATGGAGCAAGAGTTGTTGGAAATTCATTGGCTAAGAATCCCTTTCCTATTTTTATTCCTTGCCATAGAGCAATTAGGTCTGATGGAAATCTTGGGGGTTATCAAGGTGGACTTGATATGAAATGTGCATTACTTGAAATGGAAGGAGTAAAAATATCGGAAAAAGGAAAAGTTGTAACTGATAAAATATATTACTAGAACAATAAAAAACCAATTTAAAGAGTAGTATTACCCAGATTTATGATTAGAAATAATTAGTTAGATGCCTATATCTACAAGGAGATGGTATGAGAAAATCTAGAATTATTACAAAAACAATACTATTTTTCATAACGATTAATGTTTTTTGTGTGTTATACACAAATAAAACAAATGAAAACAATGTCAATGGAGAAATTAACATTCCAAATTCATGCACAATTTTTACAGCTACAATGGGAGAAAAAGTATATTTTGGCAATAATGAGGATTATCTATTTGATGGAACATATATTTGGTTAATTCCAAGTCAAGAAAGATATACCCCTACAGGAAATATACAAATAAATGGAGCGATATTTTTCGGATTTGATAATAATGGTGAACCTAGTGTAGATGGTTACCCACAAGGAGGGATGAATGAGAAGGGATTATGTTTTGATGCTAATGGTTTACCTCCAACTCCAATAAACTATAGTGCTGGATATATCTATCCCTATACACATCCTTTTTATGAAATTCTTTGGGAATATAGTACAGTAAATGAAACAATAGAGTGGTTTTCAACTCATTACTTTGGTACAAATATGGAATGTCAAATTCATTTTGCAGATGCAACTGGTGATGCAGTTGTTGTTAGTGTTGATGTGGATGGTAATTTTGCTTTTACCCGTATTAATGGTTCAACTTATTTGGTATCTACTAATTTTAATTTAGCTAACATAGAAAATGGTTGGTATCCGTGCCTAAGGTATGATACCGCTTGTACAATGTTAGCAGAAATATTAACCGAAGAAGAACTAACTGTTGAAACCTGCAGAGATGTATTAGATGCAGTACATAGCGAAGGACAATATAGGACCCGATATAGTAATGTTTTTGATCTTGTTAATCAAGAAATGTACATTTATCACGATCGTAATTTTGACAAAGTTGCTAAATTAAATTTAACAGATGAATTAGCACAGATTCATCTAGAAGATGAGGATACTGAAATTGGAAATGGAGTATATTACAAATCATTTAGTATAGCTGATATAATGAATCGTACAACACAATCATTACAAGCAATTGAAATTGTTCAAATTGCTATTGTAGCAGGAATTGCTTTAATAGCAACCAGGTTTTTAATCAAATCAAAATTCAAGAGGGAATAATATGAAATTTAAACAAACAGGAACATTCAGAAAAAATTACTTGGAAGAACCAACAACTCTGAAAGTAATGGAAAGAATTGACGTTATGTTATTGGATAAACTTGATTATTTCGTTGGGTTTATAGCTAAAGAAAAACCAGAAATTATTTCTGAGTATGTTAAAAATCTAATAAAGAAATACCAAGGATTAGCAGATGAAGATTATTGGAAAGATTCTTCTGAAGATATTAAAAAAATATTTGCGAAATTCAAGAATCTAAAACAATATCCAGATTTGCAAAAAGCATCCCTAAATTACTTCATACAATTGCTGCAGTTAAAAGAAAAACATGAATGGGAAAAGAGAGAACTAGAAATTTCAATGAAAGCACTCATTCAAGGATGGATATATCCATCTTATTATTTCTTACTTGTCTTAACTGAAACTATTGATAGGAAAGAAGCAGTGAAATTATTCAAACGTTATATAACTAATTTCTATATTGATTATCCATCGCCAAATAGAGATAAATTTGTTAGTCTAGAAAAGAGCTTTGAGGATCGTACAACAGGAGATACAACTTCATCAGAATGGGTCATAGTTCATACCATGTTGGAAGAAGGCAAATACGCTTTCAAAAATAAGAATTGTCCAACTTTAGTAGATGCTATGATAGAACTCCCAGATGTTGAATTAAAATATCTTGTTAGCTGTTATGGTGATTATGCTAAATTTAGATCTTATTACGGTGATAATATCATTCTTACGATGGAACATACAATTATGGAAGGATATCTATATTGTTCTCGAGTAATGCATGATACTCGAGTAGATTATGATTTACGACATCCACCAAAAGAGTTTTGGGATAATTTTGAACCTGGAAAAGAAAAAGAAGCAATGAAGTATTACAAAAAATGATTTTTAGACATAGTTGGATTGAAAACACTGATTTTCTTTAGAAAAAATTTCTATTTTTAGAAATAACCAGTGAGTAACTTAGATTTCTATAATAATAGAAGAATAATCAAAATGAATTTTAAAGACATTTTTTATAAACAAGCATTTGAGTTGAGTTATAATGTTCGGGAAAAAATCTATTTTTAGATTAATGATTATAATTGTAATTTTAACAAATTCATCTTTTATTATTAATGATTTCTCAGCTAAAGAAAATCAAGATAATTTAAATTTCAATGAAGATAATTTGAAATTAGATTTAGAAAATACTAATTACAAAAAAAATTTAGATAATTTTGTTACAGAAATAAATATCCCTGATAATAATTATGATTTACATCGAAAAAATTCAGAAAACAAATTATGGACCTATATGCTTTATTTGGATGCTGATAATGATATAGAAGTAGATGCGATAAGAGATTTTGAATGGTTGGAAGAAGCCGGTGGTTCGGATGAAAACATTAGTATTGTTGTATTATTTGATCGTATTCCAGGTTATGATAATACTCATGGCAATTGGTCAGGTAGTAGAATATATAACATTACTGAAGATGTATCACCTGATACCATTGATTCACAACTTATGGTTGATTTAGGGGAAGTGAATATGGCTAATCCAACTACCCTAACAGATTTCATAACTTATTGTTTCGAATATTTTCCTGCCGAGAATTATATTCTTGATCTATGGGATCATGGACATGCAGCATATGGTGTAATTGATGATGAAACAAGTAGTTCTCATTTTATAGTTAATGATATACAAACAGCAGTAAATAATGCTCTTGCTACTTCTACTGAAGAAATAGACATAATTTCTATGGATGCTTGTGATATGAATACCATAGAAGTAGCATGGGAGATGAGGAATCTTTGTAAATACTTCATTTCATCAGAAGATAGTACAAATGGTTATCCCTACAAATTAATAGTCGAAGGATTAAAAATTAATCCGTATATTAATGTTAGCTCGTTTTGTGAGCTAATGGTGGATGCATATGCTGCCCATTACAGATTCGTTTACTATAATTGTTTATCAGTTATTAATCAAACAAAATTTCCAGATTTACCAGAAATTTTCAATTCTTTTATTACTGAATTAATAACTACATTGGAAACTGGTTATTATGATGATTTATTTGTTTTCAGTAGAGACTTAGCACGTGAATTTTATGATGGGTGTTGGGTTGACCTTGTAACTTTAATTGAAAATATAATCTACTTTATAGATAAGCCAACACTTACTCTAGAGGGTGAAGAATTATTAGATTTCTTTGATCAATTAATTGCTTATAATTGGCAACAACAAAACTATGCTGGGAAAGCAAATGGTTTAACGATATTCATGCCATATGAATTCTTTAGTTATGAATACATTGATGATTATTGTAGTGGGCAAAGTTATTGTGCAAATATGGATTGGCAAACTGATACATTATGGGATGAATTTCTTGGTTTCTATTGGAACAATCATCTAAATTCAAAAAGTGTAGAACCGCAATTGCTTAATTTAGAAGAA
>JAEOUJ010000110.1 GCA_016839405.1 Candidatus Gerdarchaeota archaeon
AAATTTTAATTGTAAAACCATTATCCTCAAATTCAGGTGCTATATTATCATAAAATGTCTTGGTGAAAGAATCAGCAATAATCAATAAACGTTTATCACAATCATCAATACGTTTGCCTAATTCTGCAGCAACATTAATTAAACCGGTTTTACCGCCAAAAATACGATTTCCACTGAAAGTATTCATAATACCTTGCATGGCCCGAGCACCCATAAGGCCAACTACATCTTGTAAAGCTGCACTTTCATACCAAGGAATTTCAAATTCCTCATCAGCCATAAATATCACAACAGTTCCATAGAAATTAATAATTTAAGTAAATAATCCTTTATAAAATTTCATTATGAGAAAAGATTTTTTGTAAGTTATACTTTTATGAGAAATGTCTTTAAAGATGGAATCAATTGCTTTTTTTGTTATTAATTTGGTGATTAAAATTTGATTAAAAAAAAGGCAGTCACATTTATTTTGGTAAGTTTATTTTTAATAGCGATAATTAGAAGTGATAACACAAATTCAACAAAGGCTGAAAAGTCATATGAAAATATAATACCTCCAGCTATGTCTGTTAATTTAGCTTGGGAATATACGACAGATAATGATGAAATATTATCATCCCCTATAGTAGCAGACATAGATCATGATTGGGATATTGAAATTATTTGTGGGGGGTCGGATAATTACCTGTACTGTTTAAGTAGCACTGGTGATTTTGAATGGCGCTTTAATTGTGACGGTGATATTTCCACAACTTCTGCTTGTATTGCTGATTTAGATAACGATGAAACTTTTGAAGTTTTAATTGGAAGTGGTTCTGGTTATATTTATTGTATAAGTCATATAGGTAGTCTTGAGTGGTCTTTTTATGTTGGTGATTATTGTAGAACACCATCGGTAGCTGATTTAGATTCCGATGGAACTTTAGAAATTTTAGTAACACAAGTCAACTATGTTTATTGCTTGAATCATACAGGAGGTCAAGAATGGCTTTATCCTGTAGTAGGTGTTATTTTTGATAAAGTAGTAGCTGCTGATATAGATACCGATGGAATGTTAGAAGTAATTGCTGTTGATACTGATCGTTTATACAGCATAAGTTATTCAGGTGCATTAGAATGGAATATAACAGTTCCATTTTCTAGTCAATTAGCATGTCCTGTTATTGGCGATTTAGATAAAGATGGCACATTAGAAATTGTATTCGTTGGATTAATTCAAAATATACTTTTCTGTTATAGTCATTTAGGTGTGCAAGAATGGAATTATACAGCTTTTGATTGGTTGATAGCTGTACCAACATTAGCTGATGTGATTAATGACAATAAATTAGAAATTTTAATTGTGGATTATATATATAATGGTACAATCTATTGTATCGATTCTTCTGGTAATTTAGTCTGGCATACAAATATTGGTACAGAAGTAGGATTTGCTTCTCCTGTTGTTAGTGACTTAGATAATGATGGAACCTATGAAATTGTTGTAGCTGCGCGTGATAGCTATCTATATTGTTTAAATCATACCGGGGGAATAGAATGGCAATATTATGTAAATGATGTGAATTTTGGTTGGTCTACACCCTGCATATTTGATATAGATAAAGATGGAAGAAATGAAATTATATCCGGTTGTAATTATGACATTGAATGTTATAAAGTATCAGGAATATTATCATCAGGGAATAGTCCTTGGTATAGCAAATATAGCTCTGTGTTTAATACAGGATATGAAGATTCTGATAGTGATTTCTTAGATGATATTATAGAACTATACTATGGAACAAATCCCAATTTAATGGATACGGATTTGGATTTATTAAATGATGGACTAGAAGTACTAGTTTATGGTACAGATCCACTTGATATCGACACAGATGATGATTTTGTGGGAGATAATGCAGAATTAATTCTTGGCACTGATCCTTTTGATCCAGACACTGATGATGACGGATTAATTGAAAGTGAAGAGATAGTATATGGTTTTGATGGTTATATAACTAATCCTTTGGATCCCGATTCTGATGATGATGGTCTAAATGATGGAGATGAGTTTATTGCAAATACCAATCCTAATGATAGTGATACAGATGATGATTTAATGCCTGATGGTTGGGAAGTTGATAATAGCTTAGATCCAAATATTGACGATGCTGATGGTAACCCAGATACTGATGGCTTAGACAATCTTGGTGAATATAATGCTGGTACAGATCCTCAAAATAATGATACTGATGATGATACAATTCTTGATGGTGAGGAAGTTATAGCTGGTTTAGACGGTTTTATAACTAATCCCCTAAGTAATGATACCGATAGTGATTCTCTCTTAGATGCCTATGAGATTGATACAAGTCTAACTGACCCTACTAAAGCTGATTCTGACGAGGATGGTTTAGATGATTTTGAAGAATTAATTGCTGGTTTAGATGGATTTGTTACAAATCCAATGGAACCAGATACTGATGCTGATGGTATAGATGATGGCGATGAATATGTGATAGGAACAGATCCAACAGATACAGATACAGACGATGATGGTCTAAGCGATGGAGAAGAAACAGATGTTTACTCAACAGATCCTACTGATCCTGATACGGATGATGATGGATTGACCGATGGAGAAGAAATTACTTTAGAAACTGATCCAAATGATACTGATTCAGATGATGATGGAATATTTGATTATGAAGAAACTGTTTCTGGTGATGATGGCTTTGTTACAGATCCAAATGATTCCGACACTGATGACGATGGCATCAATGATGGTACAGAAGTAACTAATGGAACTGATCCTACTGATCCCAATGATCCCCCAACAACAACAGAAACAAGTGGATTCTATTATGGATTATTTATTGGATTAACTTTCATATCTTTAGTATTTACTTTTATATGGATTGTTAATCGTCGAAGAAAAAATACATAGGATAATTTAACTTTAATGAAGGAATTTTTCCTTCCTTCATTTTCTTTTATCTTTATTTCATTTTTTTTCCAATTTCTTGTGCCCAAGTAATTATTGGCTCTTCATCCCAAGCATCAAAAACGGTTTTGCCAAATAATATGGCACGCCCGCCAAAAGCTGTTATTGCTTCAGGTTTAACATGAGGGAATTCTAATAGTACATTTTCAATAAACATCTTTTTGACTTCTTCAAATTTATTTTGATCTTTTGCTTGTAGTGCTTCACCAGCTTGTCCAGAACAAACATAGATAAAGACTTTCTTATCATCAAAATTCTTTCCAAGAAATCGTTTAGCATGTCTTGTCCATTTACCCATAGCTATACTAGAGCCAATTATTATATTCTGATAATTATCAAGTTTAATTAATTTTTTATCTTTTTTAAGATCAAAAACATCCACTATTTGGTTGTATTTATCTCGTAATGTTTGTGCGATAATTTTAGCTGATTCTCTAGTCATTCCTTGTCGTGTTCCATATACTATTACAGTTTTACTCATATTATCACCACTTATTAATTCTACATTTGTTTAGCTAATTTACTTTTAGTAATTACGTACAATTAAACCTCAGTTTTATATTATTATTGGTTAAAAAAAATGAAAAGTAGAATTTACCTCACTTGTTTGTTTTTATTAATTTTGTTTATTATTTTTGTTTTTAACTATTGGTATTATTAAAATACAGAAAGCACATACTAAAGTATACCACTTGAATCCTGGCAATCCTACTGGTTTATCAAAGTAAAAATCTGGGATGCTATATCCCTCTAATGTTACTTCTTGTTCAAGAAAAATTTCAAAATTTTCCCCTCCACAAGTTCCACTAAAATCAAGTTCTAACCTGTATCCTTGTTCAACTCCAGTATTTTTGTTAAAAGCCATTTTATACATATAATACCCATCAATATTAAATGGATCACTTGTAAAAGGATTATTAATATTACCTTCTACCATCCAATCAAAGATAGCAATTGTTCCCGATTCGTCAAAATTTCCTTTAAAATTAGCATTTTGATAAGCGGGGTAAGTTATTGATTCATTTAGATAAGTAGAATTTGAGTGTTTTCTAAAGAAATCAAATGTGTCTTCTTCAACATTTAAGAAGAGAGTTGTATGTAAGGTTGGACCATCATCAACCAATTGTTGATTCCAAGGATTGTTAAACATTATGCCTAGAATATTAAAATATAACAAGGTCATTGTTAAATCCAATTCGGTATTAAAAGAATCGCAATAAAATGGTATAATAGTTGACCCAACTGTATAATTAAAATCCACCCTACTAGGTATTACATCAGTAACTTCTATAATAACATCTGTTCCAATATCTCTGCTCTCTGGGAAAAAATAGAAACATGATGCTGAACCACTATTGCTTCCAAGTTTTACTCTCCAATATGATTTATTAACTGAGTAAGTAAATGTCTGACCAATTGTAACTTGATAATCTCCTTGAATTAATATAGGTGTAAAAAATAGTGGGATCAATATTAGAACAGCTAAAATTTTTATTTTATTCAATTGTTTTACCCTCCATAGATTTATATGTTAAATATAACATAAATCCTAAATACAATATATTTTGATATTTTTGAAAATTTCTATTCTATTATTAAATTACTAAAAGCTCATTTTCAAGACTTAATGAATTATCATTTATCTCAAATATAGAGTTAGTCAATCCTGTTTTCACATCAAATATTTCTAAAATTGAATTGTCTTCTTTCCTATCATTATAAATAATGAATTCATCATCCAAACAAAATCGCAAATTAAATGCTGTACTATTTAGAGGTAATTTTATCTTTTCATCTAGCAAAATATCATAGAAATAATATTCATTACTTTCTTGTTTTAGAGTAACCAACGTTAGTCCATTATTAGCTATCGAAATAATTTCTTCATTTACTGCTGGTAACCAATTTATTTCACCAGTATATAAATTGATTAAACCTCCTTTTATTCCATATTTTTTATAACAAGTAAATGCTAACCACTTGCCATCACTAGTAATACCATTAATTTTTTCATTTAATGTTTCTATTTCTCCAAGCAATGAGAATTGTTCATTATTTTCTGTATTTATTATGAATATTTTATTATTTATTTTACCAATTTCTGATGCTGAGAATATTAACCAATCATTAGGCAATTTATAACAACTATATATACTGTTTATTTTTGTAGTTTTAACTAATTTTTTCTCTTTAGTTTCTAGATTTATAGCAAAAAGCTTTGATTTATTTGCTTCTATTTTTAAGAATAATTCATTTCCAATCTCATCTAAACATAACAATTGCAGATATTTGCCTTTAATCTCAAAATAATTGAAAAGTAAATTTAGCTCTTCATTATAAAAATTAATTTTCCATTTTCTTTCTTTGTTACTATTAACTAAATATAAAATTGTTAAATTATCCTTCATCCATAGAAAATCGGAAATGGTATCGTGGAATATTTTTGACTTCATTACTAGATTTCCTGATAAAAGATCCATTTGGAAGAATCTAAGCTTGTTATTATAATTAGCAAAATATCCTATTTTTTTTCTAGAGTTATCTAACCTTGCAAGTGTTTTTGGCTGATGGAATTTCCAAGGATTTTGTTTTGCTAATTCTTCTTTTTTAATTTTCGATCCCATTCCGATTGTTCTATGTTTGCGGAAGGTAATTGGTATTTTGTTTTATGAAAGTGTTTTTTCACAGATTGTACTTTGCAGTTTCAATTTTTAAATTTTTCCAAATTTTGAAAAAGCATTTTAATAAAATTAAAGAGAATTTTTAAATATTTAAAATGGGAAAACATACTTATACTTCAAAGAAAAGTGGAACATATGAAAGTACAAGATGTTATAACATATGAACCAAAGTTATTTGGGATTATTGAAAAAAAAGAAACTGCAGATATAATTTATGATGAAAATTATTTCACTCTACTTAGAGCTGTTCGTGAAAAACCAAGAACCCCAGAAGAACTTGTAGAAATTTATGAAAATCTAAAAAATCCTAAATCCTTAATGACTATTTATCGATATATACGAATTTTGACAAAACATGGTTTAGTTACAGAGGGGGGTAAAAGAATCATTACCGATGAGCAAAATAGGAATAGAACAGAAACATTATTCGTAGCTACAACAAGAATTGTTTACATCAGTTTGAAAGATGCTGAATTAGAGCATAACATAGATACTATAAGAAGAAGAGAGGTAGAAGTTTATAGCCAATTATTAGAAATGCTTACAAAAAAAGAATCGGCATCAATGGAATGTATTAATAAAATTATAAATGATGTCTATTTTATGGGCCAAGCTAAATTAACTGAAATAATGGATACTTCAGATAAGGATTTACACAAATACCTAGCTGATTTTGGTTTAATGATGACTAATACTTTAATTGTACACATTGGTTGGATGTCATTAATTTTAGAAAGGGATATCAAAGAATTACTATTAAAATGCATAAAATAAATTAAAGAATTGAAGTACCAATTCTTCAATTCTACATAATCAATTTGATATATATTTACGTTTAATTTTTAATAAAAATGGTATTGTAGCTATACATATTCCAATTAGTACTAGATAGGTTTCAAATTTCGTTTCTTCTGTTGGATATAAATTTATTGTTTCAAAATAAAAGTCATCGATATCATAGCCTACTGTTTCACAATGATAAAACATTTCAATGCTAATTTCTTTTTCACCATATGTTCCTTCGATATATGATTTCATTAATATACCTTTAAGCACTCCTGTTGTTAAATCGTATACTGTTTTGAATTGATGATTAAAAACAAAATCCATTACTTGAACTATCATTGATCCACCCATTAACCATTCAAATGACATTTCATTATTTGTATCTCTATATCTACCTTCTATTGTTACATCTGTATATTCACTTAGTGTTCTATAAGTCGTTAAAAATGGATCAGAAGCCAAATATTGGAAATTTAAAAAGTAATAGGTGTCCCAGAATGGTAAAAGTATTAAATTTAATCCTCCTGATACAATAATGCTTATATCATTCCATGTCATTAATCCAAATCCTTCAAAAGTATAAAATGGATAAATCAAAAGGTAAGATAAACCTAAATTGTCAATTGATACTGATGAATAACCTTCTTCATTATAAACACCTGATGATAATGTCCAATTCACTGATCCTGTTGGAATAACTTCTGTAATTTCTACTTCTATTTGTGTTCCATTTGTGAAATGTTGTGAATCTATAAAATAACCATTTCCAGATGCAGTATTGCCATCAATTGTTGTCTTTATACTGGCATTTATTACATCATAAGTAAATGATTGTCCAACTGTTACTTGATAATTACCAGTAACAATAGTTGGTGAGATTATTACTCCTAATATTAATACTGATATCAAAATCTTTACTATTTTCTTCAATTTCCTCATGCCCCAGTTTTTTAAGATTATCTAATATTTTAAAATTTAATAATTGAATTTAAATGTTTTTTAATTTTATAAGTAATTTATATCAAATACATTTTCAATTATTAATTTAAATTCAAAATTGAAACAAATAAATGGATTAAATAAAATGAAAGATTGGAAACATACAAGAACACTGATATTTATCTATCGTATATTACTTGGTTTATTAGTATGGACTACATTAATTCTTATGTTTGTTAGTAGTGCAATAGAACAAACTAATGTTTTGTCAGGTTTCATTTCTGGAATTAGTATGTATAAATACTATACTATGCAAACAAATTTGTTTGTTGCTATATGGTTAACATTAGCAATCATTTTTCACAATAAAAACAAGAGATTGAATAGAATTAGAGGAGTTTTTAAAGGAGCTATTACCATCTATATTACAATAACTTTTATTGTGTTTATAATTATGTTACGAACTCTTTACAATCCACTTTCAATTATTGATAAATTCACTAATATAATAGCTCATTATGCTATACCTATAGCTTTTCTTATTGATTGGTTATTTACAGAGAAGACAATAAAGTATAAATGGTTGAATTTAGTTTTTTGGATAATTTATCCTATTCTTTACTTTATTTTAGCTATTACACATGGAAAACTCACAGGTGATTATCTTTATCCTTTTTTAGATATAGCAGTAATAGGTAGAGTTTATTTCTCACTTGCTGTTGTAATATTATTTATTGGTTTTCTAGCTTTAGGTTCAATTCTTATATTAATCAATTTACTTTGGAATAGAAGATTAAATGCCACCAAAGAAATCAACCAATTAGATATAATTTAAATTATTGATGAAAGTAGATAATTTTCTTCATTTACCCAATACATTTTTTAATTCTGAAGTAAACATCATTAGAGATTTATCATTGAATACAGGAGATTAGTCTTCAATGGAAATAGATTCTAATTCAAATATAGAAAATGTTATGAATGACTCAGAAGAATCTCAATTTAAATCCTATAAATATCGTTGGCTTGTTTTGATTCTTTTTATGTTTGTTGGTGCTATGACTCAAGTTATTTGGGTTACATTTGTAGGTATCACAACAGAATCTACATTTTATTATTCTATTAGTGAAAATCTAATCCTTTTACTTTCAGTTATTTTTATGATTGCTTATATTCCGGTTAATTTTCTTGCTTGTTGGGTAATTGATAAACTTGGCTTGAAAT
The DNA here is from genome assembly GCA_016839405.1 of Candidatus Gerdarchaeota archaeon. Next base: position 8,614 of record JAEOUJ010000110.1, read on the forward strand.
GGGGCACTGGTATTGGTGTAATTTTAACTGGAGTATTTGGTTTTCTCCGTGCTGTTGTAGGTCCAAACTATTGGTTAGTTTTTACCTTTCAATTAATGACTGCTATTGGTCAACCTTTTATTTTAAATTCTTTTACAAAATTAGCTGCTACTTGGTTTCCAGAAAAAGAGCGTACATTAGCAACTGGTTTAGGAACAATGGCTTTACTTTTAGGTGTTATAATTGCATTTGTTACCGCTCAACCAATTATTGGAGTGGGTCCTAATTATCGAATGCCCTTATTACTCTATATCTTTGGTGGAGTGGCTTTACTCTCAATGGTTCTTTATTTAATATTTGTAAGAGATAAACCACCAACTCCTGCAAATGCTTACAGTGATAAAACAAAGGTGTTAGCAATTGAAGGAACATTTTCAATGTTTAAGAAACGAGATTTTAACCTTTTATTTATTATATTGTTTATTGGTTTAGGAGCATTTAATGCTATTTCATCTGTTCTAGATATTGTCTATGATTACCCTGACAATTCACCTATACCTGGATATATAGGAGGTACAATGATTGCGGGAGGAATTATAGGTGCTATTATCATATCTTCATTATCAGATCGCTACAAAAAAAGAAAGATTTTTATCATTCTTGCGATGTTTACTGGAGCAATTTTAACACCTATCTTAATATTGGTACCAAATGACATTGTAAGATTTATTGTTGCATTTGTTTATGGATTCTTTTTAGTGTCAGCATTGCCAGTTGGATTAACTTTTGCAGCAGAAATAACTTATCCTCTAACAGAAGAGACATCTAACGGACTGATGATGTGGATAGGTCAAATCGGGGGAATAATTCTTCTTGCATTCATAATGATTACTAATATCTTTAATGAAGCAAAAATGTACATAAATATCATTATTATTGCTGCATCATTTGTTCTTGGAGTTGTGTTTTCTTTCTTCATGAAAGATTTGGATGCTTATGAACTTAAGAGCTAATTCTCTTGTTCATTCTCCTTTTTTTAATATGAATTAATGAATCACCCAATAAAACCATTTTAATCAAAATTTATTAGCAGTAAAAACTTAATTATATAATTAAATTATCGTGTTAAATTATGACTATTCCTGGAAAATTCCTATCTAATCCTATTCCACTAAAAGTATATAATGAAAATAATGAAGAAAGGCTCGTAGCAATAACTTTTTCTAAACCCATAAATCAACAAATATCTTTAATTATTGTTGGTAAAATTACTGATGCAGTAATTGAGCAAATAGATAAAGATTTGTTAATTGGAATTGGATTGGGCTATTTAAATTATTTTAACGAAAAAAATCATAAAAATCCTGAAAGCGTTTTTATTAAAAGCTTCCTTTTTCAAGAAGCATCTTATGCTTATAAAGAAG
>JAEOUJ010000012.1 GCA_016839405.1 Candidatus Gerdarchaeota archaeon
ATAAGATAGATCTTGTAGAACAAGTAGCTAATCCTGGTTTTTGGGAAGGACAAATACCTTCACAGGAACATGGAACAGAAGTACATTGGTTTATAGAAGCAAAAGACAATTCTAATCAGAAATCAGAGAAAAAAGATCAACAAGGAAATCCATTTTGTTACACAGTAATAAATAGAGCCCCTGTAATTGAAGTAATTGCACCAAATGGTGGTGAAATATATACCGGAGATGAAATTACTATCAATTGGACTAGTTCTGATCCAGATAACGACGATTTAACATATTCAATCGCCTACAATATAAATAATCAAGGATGGCAATCACTAGCAATTGAATTAACAGATGACTCTTACATTTGGGATATAACTAATTACGAAGTGGTTGATAGCATTCTCATTCGTGTAACTGCATATGATAATTTTGGGGGAGTTGCATCAGATACAAGTGATTACATATTTTCTATAAATAGAACACAAACAGAAGTAACTGGATTTTATATTCCAAGCTTATTGATTCTTAGTGTTCTGGCATTAATATTTTCAGCTAAAATGATTAAAAAAAGGAGGTAAGAAATTTCTTTACCTTCATTTATCTTTTTTAAATTAGATTAATAATTTTTGTTAGTTGGTTATTTCTTTATTAGATTTATAATCATAATTATCAAAATATGGAAATCAAAATTAACTCTTATATGCAATTTCCTATATTTTACTTCCAATTGATATTCGTATAACCTCATGAAGTTTTTGTGCGAGTTTGAGCTGTTTTTTTTCTTTTATTAATATCCAAAAAATAAATGAATAATGGAGTATAATTTTAAACAATATCGGGGTGGGTATTAAATGAAGAATTCAAGAAGATATGTATTTTTAATTTTCCTATTTTTAACATTGATTGTTATTAAATCAATAAAATTAGAAGGAAAAATTATTGAAAAAGAAGAGATTACCACGACACCACAAGCAATGGGTGTTTATGAAAAATGGACATATGATATAGGGCATTCAAATGAAATGGGTCCAACTATCATAGATTTTGAAGGAGACAATCAGAAAGAGATTTTATTTGGGGGGGAAGGCTTAACAGATCATAAAGTATACTGTTTGGAATATAATGGTACTTCAAGATGGAATTTTACCGCTCTTGAATTTACTACTCAACCAACCATTGCAGATATTGACAATGATAAAGAATTTGAGGTTTTGGTGGGATCATATGATGATAGACTCTATTGCTTAGATGACAGTGGTATTGAATTATGGAATTTCAGCACAACAGATGATATCTTATCAGTAGCAACTGTTGCTGATATTGACAATGACGATGAAGTAGAAATATTGATTGGATCAGCAGATAATAGGCTCTATTGCTTGGATATAAATGGCAATCACTTATGGAATTATTCAACAGAGGCAGAGATTAGTGCTTCTGCAGCAGTCGCTGATTTAGATGATGATAATACCTTAGAAATTTTAATAGGTTCACAGGATTCCAATCTTTATTGTTTATCCCATACTGGTATTAAAGAATGGAATTTTACAACAAGTGATTTAATTATAACTTCACCAGCAATTGCTGATATCAATAATGATGGAAATCTAGAAATTTTAATTGGTTCATGGGATTCTAAACTCTATTGTGTAGACAAGGATGGAAATGAGAATTGGAATTATACTACAAGTGAAGGCATAACCTGCTCACCTTCTATTGCGGATTTAGATGGTGATGATTATCTTGAAGTTCTTTTTGGTTCTCATGATGATAATTGTTATTGCATGAATTATGATGGAACATTAAAATGGTCTTTTGCTACTGGAGGTAATATTTGGTCTAATCCAATGATAGCTGATTTTGATGGAGATAATACCTTAGAGGTATTTATTACATCAACGGATAGATATTTCTATTGCTTAGATCATCAAGGTAATGAGGAGTGGAATTTCAAATCAGATTTTCCAAATTTTGCATCAGCAGCAATAGATGATTTAGATAGTGATGGTATTTTTGAAATAATTGTACAATCAGGTTTTAACTTGTATTGTTTGGGAATCTGTGGTATAGATACTTCAGGTAATGCACCATGGCATACTTATCAAGGAACTAATTATCACACAGGTCTAATGGATGTTGACGGGGATGGTTTTGATGTTTTAATGGAAGAAATATATAACATCAATCCTGAAGAAGCTGATACAGACAGCGATTTACTAGATGATTGGACTGAATTATTCTATGTTTTAACTGATCCAAATGTTGATGACTGTGATAGTGATGGTTTATTAGATGGTGAAGAAATTCTTCTACATGGAACCAATCCTTTTGATGATGATTTTGATGATGATGGTTTGTTGGATGGTGAAGAAGTCAATACTTACAATTCTAATCCAAAATTAATAGATACAGACAATGATGGCTTAACAGACCTTGAAGAAGCAAAAACATATCTAACTGATCCTACTGATAGAGATACAGACAATGATGGCTACAGTGATAAAGTGGAAGTTGATGTGGGAACAGATCCAAATGATCCTAGTGATTATCCCCTTGAACCTATAACTATTACTCCTCCACCTGTTACTATTACTCCGCCACCAGAGACTATAACATTTCCACCTGAAACTACTACTTTTAATCAAACTATTACGGTAACGACTGGTATTTTCATTGGAACATTTGTTTTCATAATTTCTACTGGTTTAATTGTAGCGACTATTATTCTTCGAAGAAAAAGGCAATAGTTTCTTTTTACTCTTTTTTTTTCTTCAACCTCATGATATTTTTGTGCGAGTTTTAACTACTATATAATTTTTTAGCTGTGACGAGAATTAGGGTAGAAAGAAAGCGTGAGTTTGAATTTTATCCATTACATTTATATTGTTTAATCACTAAAACTACAATGGGTTTTATCTATTTTAATTATCTGTGGAGGTAGTTAATTGAAACAAGAAGATTTTCAATCAAAAATTGCTTTGGACAAAAATGAAAAGAAATTAGGTAAAGTAACCAGAGTCTTTAAAACTGAAAAGCTTGATGAGTTTGAGAAAGAGCTGATTATTGAAGTAACACCAGCAATAAGGAAATAT
>JAEOUJ010000111.1 GCA_016839405.1 Candidatus Gerdarchaeota archaeon
ACTACTTTCACTATAACAGAAGAGACAGATAATAAACTCGAACTAAAAATCACAGAATGTCTTTGGGCAAAAGCACATAAAGATATGAATGAGACAAAATTAGGTTATTGTGTTTACTGTAAACCGGATTATGCAATGGCAAGGACTTATCATCCAAAAATAAAACTTACAAGAACAAAAACTCTTATGCAAGGGGATGATTACTGTAATCATTGCTTTACATGGAAAGAATAAAAAAGAAATGAATTGAAGGTTATTGAGTTGAAAACTTAATTCCTTCAAAACGCATATTTGGTGTTGTTAATAAATTACCTGCAAGATGATATTCTTTACCAATTCCACTAATATTATTAATTAATTCAAAAACATTACCTGAAATTGATACTCCAGTAACTGGTTTAACGATTTCACCATTTTCAATTAACTTAGCTCCTTTGGCAATACCTGAAAAAACACCGTTATTTTGACGAACAGTTCCAGAGAAACTTTCAAAGATAATTCCTTTCTTTGTATCAGCAATCATTTCTTCCTCAGTCATGTCTCCAGCAAGAACCCAAGGAGAGTTTAGAGAAGTGCTTGTTGGTTTGTTTGTAAATGCTGTACCGCCACCACCTCTAAATGCATTACCTGTAGATTCAAGGTTTTCTTTGTTTGCAGTTCGTTGATTGTGTATGAAAAGCTGTAATACGCCGTCTTTAACAACTTCTAAATCTTTTGTTGGATGACCTTCATCATCAAATGGTTTTACACCAACGCCACCATTAAGATCATAAGGTCTATCAACAATATTTAAACTTTCATTAGCAACCTTATCTGCTAATCTATCTTTCCAGAAAGAGCGACCTCTTTGTTGCCAATCAGCTGAGATAGCAAATGCGATAACACTACCAATGGGATTGAACATTGCATCTTGTTTGAAAATAACAGAGCCTTCAACATCTTTGATTAATTCTTGATTTATGGAATCTACAGCTTTTTTGCCTATACTTTCGCCAAGTTCAAATAAGTTCACATCATGTTTTCGGCTAAAACAATAATCAAAAACATAACCACCAAATTTATCCTCTTCGCTAGCTGAAAGTAAGAAACCGCCATTGAATGAAGTAGATTTGCGTATTGCTTCAACATCATTAGAATTAATTATAGCGATTTTAGAGATATTTGCGTTAAGAGTGCCTAGACTTGCTTGGACTCTTTTATCAATACCAGTAAAACCAGAAATAAAATCTAACATGTCTTGAGAAATATCAGCAGTAGTAAGTTTCTCTATATCAGAATTATATATACCTTTGATATCTTTAATTTCCTTTTTAACAGGTAATCCAATTCCTGCAATTTTGGGTGAGAGTTTAGCAACATTGAAAGCGTTCATTGCAGATTCCATGAGAGATTCCTTAGTTATAATATTAGTATAGGTAAAACCTTCAGAACCATTGTGGATAACACGAATACCCGCTCCAAGTTCTTCTCTGGCATTTTGAGTTCCAATGCTATTACCGGAAAGTGTAACGAATTTTTCATCTGTATAACCAAAGAAAATTTCAATTGATTCCATACCTTTCTTGACACATTTTTTAATAATATCTTGACCTAAATCTAGAGCATGATCTATCATTTAGCTACCTCCAAAAATAACTGTACAAGCTAATCTAGGTCCGCCAGCGTCTACTTTGGCAGCTTGCATCTTGCCGCAGAATCCTTGGCCAATATTTAGCCCTATTTTCTTTGCGATACCAATTGTTGATGATAGCACTTCAAAAGCATTACCTGTCATTGTTGGTCCAATAAAGACTTCATCAGTAAGTTTGCCTTTTTCAATTTTTAAAGCTTGACCAGTACCAACCATAAACTCTCCAGAAGAATCTGCTTGACCATTCATCATTCCTGTTACGTAAAAACCATCTTTAACAGCCTCTAATAACTCTTCCTCTGTCATATCGCCAGCTTCAAAGTATGTATTTCTCATACGAATTAATGGCTCATCATTAAAATTGAAAGCTCTTGCATTACCAGTTGGTTCAGCATTCATTTTAGCAGCATACTCTCGATTGTATAAGTAACCATTTAGAACACCATTTTTGATAATCTCAACTTTTTTACCTTTTGTGCCTTCATCATCATAAGGTAACCAACCAGCTGCATCATCTAATACAGGTTCATCTACAATTGTTACAAGTTCAGAACAAACTTTTTGTCCTAATTTTCCTTTTAGGAAACTTCCACCTTCTACTAAATCTGCTTCTGCACAATGCCCTATTGCTTCATGGGCTAATATACCAACGCTTGTATGATCTATTACTACTTTGTTTGGACCTCCAGGTGGTAAACTTGCATCTAGATTCTTTACTGCAGCATTACTAGCAAATCTTACTAGCTCTATTAGTGGATGCTCATCAAGCAACTCAAATCCTTTTGCTTTGCTCCATGCTTCAAAATAAGGAGCAATTTTAGTTTCTCTCGAAGCAACTGCTAGTGCTCCAATTGTTGGTATCATAGTTTTTTGTTCTATTTGAGCTCCTTCGCTATTTATCACAATTCTATCATCAATTATTTCAC
>JAEOUJ010000112.1 GCA_016839405.1 Candidatus Gerdarchaeota archaeon
CTTCTCGAGTTATAAATGAACTGAAGGAATTAAAATGAAAATCAATTTCTTATTAATAGTAATTAGCATTTTATAAAGAAAAATTTCTAAGAGCTTGATTAGTTCTCCTAAAATTGTAGAGTAATTATCAAATAAACCTCTTAGTTGATGTGAAATTGATATCTTATGTAATTCCAATATACAATGAAGAAGATAATGTGATTCCTTTATTTGAATCAATAAATGAAATTATGAGTGGAATTAATCAACCATATGAAGTTATTTTTGTAGATGATGGATCAACAGATAAATCCCTATCAAATTTAACTTCTCAGCTGAATAATGGATATGAAAAGGGAATTTTACGTATAATAGAACTTAAGAGAAACTATGGTCAAACTTCAGCTTTACTTGCAGGTTTTGCTAATGTAAGAGGAGATATTATTGTTTCACTCGATGGTGATTTGCAGAATGATCCTCGAGATGTTCCTAAAATGCTAGAAGCACTTACTGATGATAAAGATGTTATTTCTGGTTGGCGAAAAAATCGACAAGACAATTTTTTCAAAAAACTTCCATCAAAACTTAATAATTTCATTAATCGAAAACTGAACAATGTAAACATTCACGATTCTGGTTGCACTTTACGGGTGTATAGAAAAGAAGCAATTGATAATTTACAGCTTTTTGCAGAAGGTCATCGTTATATTCCTGCTATCTTAGCTCATCAAGGTTTTCGGTTGGGTGAGGTAGTGACAAATCATCAACCAAGAACTAATGGTAAAACCAAATATGGTTTTAGTCGGCTTTTCCGTGGATTTATTGATTTGATAACTTTGAAAGTGATTCATAAATGGGGAAAAAAACCAATGCATTTATTCGTTTTATGGTCAAGCCTTTTCTTCATTTCAAGTTTCCTATGTAGTTTATGGATGTTATTTGAAAGAGTGCTTTTCCCTCGATTTTGGTCAATTTACACTGAACCAGTTTTGATAAAAGAAAATCCATTAATGATAATAACTATAGTTATAGGACTTTTCGGTTTATTGTTATTGTTACTAGGTTTTTCTACTGAATTATTAATGAGAAAAAACACTAATAGTCATCAATTATATCAAATTAAAAAAGAGTGGAATTAGAGAATCAATTATTCATTCTATATTTTAATTTTAAATTCACATTGATTTCCACCACGAAGAACTGATTGAATAAGTTTAACTTCAACTGGTTTTTCTAGTACTTCTTCTAGATTCTTTTGTAACCAACCAACTGAACAATTGCATTGTATAGGAGTTCTATACATTCCCAATTCAATCATTGGACAATAACATTTGCTGTAAGTTACTATTAGAGTATCATCTGCAATTTTAACCCATGATGTTCCTTTTAATTGCTCATTTACTTTTTCCAAAAATTTATCGAAATTTTTTGTATGTTTTTTAATATCCAAGAGTATTTCTGTAACATGCTGTTGGGCACAATAACTACCTGTTTCATTGAAGATTTTTTTCTTTGTTTCTTCATCTAAGTGTTTATCCATACTTTCAAGTAAGGTTTTTATCCAACCAGCTAAAAAGCCTTTAGAAAATTTATCCCAATCGACCAAGATATTTCACCTAATAAATACAGGAAAAAGAAGGAAAAGAAATTTTGTATTACTTTACAAAAACTTCTTCAATTATTTTCAATGCCCAATCAATATTTTCTTTTGTTATAACTAAAGGTGGAGCAAAACGTATAGTTGTTGAATGAGTTTCTTTAGCTAAAATTCCTTTATCTTTCATTCCTTCAGTAAATGGTCGAGCCTTTCCATCAAGTTCTATTGCAATAAGCAAACCTTTACCTCGAACATCAATTATTGGAACTTTAGTTTTCATTGCAGCAATTTTTTTCAAACCATTTTTGAAGTATTCACCTAATTCTGCAGCTCGTTCAGCTAATTTCTCTCTGATAATTATTTCAAGAGATTTCATTGCAATAACTGATCCTAGGGGATTTCCTCCAAAGGTTGAACCATGTACACCAGGAATAATAACATCAGGTCCAATAACTTCTGTTGTAGTAACAACAGCTGATACTGGGTAAACACCTCCACCAAGAGCTTTGCCTAATAGAAACATATCTGGTTTTACGTCTTCATGATTACATGCAAATAATTTGCCTGTTCGACCCAAACCTGTTTGAATTTCATCTGCTATCATTAAAACATTATATTTTGTACAAATTTCTCTGGCTTTCTTTAGGAATCCTTTTTCTGGAACAATAACACCAGCTTCACCTTGTAAAGGTTCAAATAAGAAGCCAACGACATTTTCAGGTCCTAATTCAATGATGGTATTTTCGAGTTCTTCAGCATCACCATAAGTTATCGCTATAAAACCAGGTGTGTATGGACCAAAATTACCGAAATATCTTCCATGACTTATATCCGTACTAAAACCAACAATTGTTATAGTTCTACCATGAAAATTATCTTTACAAACAATTATCTTAGCTTCATTTTTTGGTACTTTCTTCTTAATATAACCCCAAGCACGAGCAACTTTTATACCAGTTTCAACAGCTTCAGCTCCAGTATTCATTGGCAAAGCCATTACACCTGATTTCTTTGGATCATTTACATGAGGTTCCATAATACCACAAAGTTGTTTTAAAAATGGCCCCATTTTATCATTGTAAAACGCTCGAGAAGTAAGAGTTAATTTATCAGCTTGTTCTTTTAGAACTTTTATTATTTCAGGATGTCTATGACCCGTATTATGACTTGAATATGCAGAAAGACAATCTAAATATTTTCTACCTTCTGGATCATATACCCAAACTCCTTCAGCCTTTGAAATAACTACAGGTATTGGGTGATAATTATGAGCTCCATATTTTGTATCCATTTCCATTAATTCTTTTGAACTAGGCATATTAATCATTACCTTCTAATTAATATCTCACCAAAATTTGGTTTATTCTTGCAGAAATCTCAATTCATGCTTCTTAATAAAATTGTTGGAGATACTGAATTAGTTTGAACAAAAAAGAATTATAAAGATAAAATCAATTGTTTATTATAAATTTTAAAATTAAAATTATTTTTTGGTGTTATATTTGAAAAAATCTTCTGTTAAAAAATATGAATATGTTGTTGTTGGCACTGGTCCAGGTGGTGCAACAATTGCTCGAGAATTATCATTAGCAAATAAAAGTGTAGCTATACTTGAATATGGGAATAGTTATTCTAAAAAAGGGCAAATTAATGCTATAACAAATATTTACCTAAATGAAAATTTAGGATTGAAATTTACAAGTGGTGGGATTTCAATTGGTCGTTCGAGGATTTTAGGTGGATCTTCATATTTTGCTCAAGGTAATGCTGTCACTCCACCTGAAAAAATATTCAAAGAATGGGGAATTAACCTTAAAGATGAGTGTGCATCTGCTCGAAAAGATTTACGTGTAAATTTGATGCCAGAAAATCTAATTGGTGAAGGTACTAAAAGGATAATTGAAGGAGCAAAAACACTTGGTTATGAGATGAAATTAACCCCTAAATGTGTTGATTACACAAAATGTAAAAAATGTGGTAAATGTGCCTATGGATGTCCATCCAATGCTAAATGGACAGCCTTAGAATTCATTGATACAGCAATTTCTAAAGGAGCAGATCTTTATCTTAATTCTAACGTTACAAAAGTTAAACATGGTAGTGGTGATTTTAATATTGTTCATTACCAGCAAGATGATTTAACAAAAGAAATTATTGGTGATAAAGTAATTATATCAGCTGGAGCTTTAGAAACACCTCGAATTTTACAGAACTCGGGCATCGAAGATGCAGGTAAAGGAATTGCTTTAGATATTTTTCAAACGACCTATGGTTATACAAAGGATGTTGGAATGAAAAATGAAGTTATTTTAGCTGTCTATATTGAAAGCCTAATAGATGAGAAAGAACTTTTTCCTGCTCCTTATATGTACCCAACTCTTTCACTTGTTCGAGATATAGCTGATTATATGCCTAAAAAAATTGATCTTGCTAGTATGACAAAAGTATTACTAAAAGCAAGGAAAGTAAAAGCTCAATATCTTCTAGGTATGATGACTAAAATTCGGGATGAAATTACTGGCGAAGTTAAAAATGATGGTTCAGTGATTAAAGAGATTACTGAAAAGGATCAAAAGAAACTAGATGAAGCTTATGAGATAAACCGAGATATCATCATAGCTGCTGGTGCAGATCCAAAATCTATTGTTAGAGGGTATTATGAATCAGGTCATCCTTGTTGTACAGCTCCAATTGGAAAAATCCTTGATAAGAATCAACAAACTGAAATTGAAGGTGTTTTTGTTAGCGACGCAAGTGTTTTTCCTAGCCCACTTGGTTTGCCACCTATTCTTACAATAGTAGCATTTTCTAAGAGATTAGCTAATTATCTTTTGAAAAATTAATTTTTTAATGGTATTAATTAGCTTTTTATTTATATTTCATTACTATATGTTACTATCAATGGTCCATAAAACTATCAAAAATCAAATATCAAAAATACCCAATAAACCAGGTGTATATTTCTTCTTTAACACCTCAAATGAAATAATCTATATTGGAAAATCAATTAATTTGAAAAAGAGAGTTACTGATCATTTTCGTGAAAATCTTCCTAGTTTCTTCAAAATTGTTAAACATAATAATATAAGGAAAATGCCAAAACATACTTGGGATTACACTCAAGAATGGCTTGAAAACCGGCCTTCGGTTATTTATAATAAAGAACGTAAGAAAAAAAGCAGGATTATGAATGAGACTATTAAAATAAAATACATAGTTACTAAAGATAATGAAGAAGCTTATACACTTGAAGGATGTATTTTATCAGCTATCAAGCCAAGTATTAATAGATCCTTTTGGGATTATCCATATGTTCAAGTAACAATAAACGAAGAAGTTCCAAGAGTATTAATTAACACCTTTGTTTTTGAACCAGATAGTTATTTATTTGGTCCATTTAATGTTGATTCTGGCATTGAGCTAGCAATGAAAGGGTTTCTAAGAGTAATTCCAATCTGTAACCATGAAAATAAAATTAGATCTGGAAAATATCCAACATCATGTTTTCGTCACCAATTACAAAGGTGTTTGGCTCCTTGTCAAAATAATGGAGTTGATATGACTCAATATCATCAATATGTTGATCAATTCATACATGAACTTGAAAATATGGGATTAGGTGTGATAAAAAACTTACAACAACAAATGGAGGAGGAGATTCAAGAAGAAAATTTTGAATCAGCAGCAGTAATTCGAGACTTAATTTCTAATATTCAAAGAGCATTCAAACAAAAAGCAATGCCAATTATTCTTGAAAAATATTATGAACAAATAATAGAAGTGGTAGAAAATAGGGAGGATTATAAACAAATTATTGATAAAATTCTCACAAATGGTATTAATTCACATTAAATTTCTTTTCTTTTCAAAAAAATCTTATATAAATGGGATTAAATAAAAGAAAACAAGGATTAACGAAATTTTTATATGAAATTAGATTGTGAAAGAATCATCAATAAAAATATAAATCCTTTCTAACCGAGTTCGTTCTGATAGAGAATATCAATTCGAATATTATATAAAAGAACAAGGAGAAATAGCAATTGGCGAAATTTCAATTGAATATTGGTAATCCTGAATCAGGAAAAACCCATAGAACAATCATAGAAGGTGCTAAAGCTAATACCTTAATTGGCAAACGCATCAGTGAGGAAATTGATGGTGGGCAAATAGGATTTCCAGGTTATTTATTTAAGATTACAGGTGGAAGCGATAAAGACGGATTCCCTATGAGATCAAACTTAGAAGGACCCATTAGAAAACGCATCCTTGCTACTGGAGGTCAAGGCTTCACAATCGATAAGAAAGGAATGAAGAAGAGAAAAATGGTGAGAGGAAATACTATAAGCGACGAAATATATCAAGTTAATGTAAAAATCGTTCAAATGGGTAAGAAAAAAATTGAAGAATTAATCACTGGAGAATAGATGTCTATTGAGTAAAAAAACCACTTCCGAAGAGTCACAAACAAGTAAATCAAGTAGCAGTACTAAAACAACTACTAAAAAATCGACCACAAAGAAGGAAGTGGAAGAAGAACCTGTATATTCAAAAGGTAAACAAGCAGAAGTTAATATTGGTACAATAGGCCATGTTGATCATGGAAAGTCTACTTTAGTGAAAGCACTTACCGGCATATTTCCTGATACGCATTCTGAAGAACTTAAACGTGGGATAAGTATAAGATTAGGTTATGCAGATTGTGATATCCGTTTTTGTTCTAAATGTCCAGATGACAAAAAATGGACTACTCAAGAAACTTGTTCACTTTGTGGCGAGGAAACAAAAGTAAAACGTAGGATATCTTTTGTAGATGCCCCTGGACATGAAGTATTAATGGCTACTTTACTAACAGGTGCAGCTATTTTTGATGGAGCAATACTTGTTATTGCTGCTAATGAGGATTGCCCTCAAGCTCAAACTCGAGAACATTTGGCAGCTATGGATGCTGTTGGCATTCAAAATATCATCATTGTTCAAAATAAAATAGAATTAGTTACTGAAGAAGAAGCCAAGAAGAATTTTAATAGTATAAAGAAATTCGTAAAAGGAACTGTTGCAGAGAATGCCCCAATTATTCCAATGAGTGCTATTCATGGAGCTAATATGGATATTCTAATTAAAACAATTGAAGATGTTATTAAAACACCTAAACGTGATGAAAAAGTTGAACCAAGAATGTTTGTTGCTAGATCTTTTGAAGTAAACAAGCCAGGTACAATTCCAGAAGATTTACTAGGTGGTGTTCTTGGTGGTTCTATTATTCAAGGTGTTTTAAAAGAAGATTCAGAGATTGAAATTGTACCAGGTATGCGCCATGGTAAGAAATATATTCCTGTTAAAACAAAAATTACAAGTATTTTTGCAGGAACTTTAGGGCGTGTTAAAGAAGCAAAACCTGGGGGATTAATGTCCATCAGAACTAATATTGATCCAGCATTCACTCGATCTGATAGTTTGGTTGGTAATATTATAGGAACACCAAATAAACTTCCAGAGGTTTTAACTGAACTTAACATAAAAGCTAGTTTGATGGATTTTGTTGTAGGTATGGATCGTCAAGAGAAAGTAAAAAACCTTGTACCTGGAGAACAATTAATGCTTAATGTTTGGACAGCTATTACTCTTGGTGTAATTACAGAAATTTCCAAAGGGAATATTGTTACTATTAAATTAGTTCGCCCTGTAGCAGCAGAAAAAGGCACTCGAGTAGCAATTTCTAGAAGGATACAAGAGAGATTTAGATTAATAGGTTATGGATTTATACAATAGAATTCAATACCGGGGTATTCCCCTATGATTCTACAAATTGTTATTGATACAAATATTGTTATTTTTACATCTGAAGGGAAATTTAACTTAAGTAGAGAAATTGAGAGATTAATTCCTCAAAAACATGAAATTATCCTTCTTTCTACATGTTTAAAGGAATTTGAATACTTGATAAACAAAAAACCAAAAATGAAGAAACATAAAAGATTTGCAAAAAAATTACTTAAAACAATAAAATTAGTTGATTATGATCCAATGGAAATAAAAACCACTGATGAAAAAATAATTCATTATGCCAAATTAAAATATCCTGAATGTATAGTTGTAACTAATGATTCAAAATTAAAAAAACTCCTTCGAGATGAAAATATACCAGTTATTTTTGTTAGGACAATTAATCATCTTGAGCTTTTGGGTAATATTTGAAAAATTATTTGTTTCTCATTTCTTGCCAGGATTCTTTTAATTTAATCACTTTGTTCAATATTTTTTTAGCAGTTTTCTCCATTATTGTTACTTCAATCCCTGCTTCTTTTAAAAGATCTATGCCTTCCATATCTGAATAACTACCAGAAATCACAACACGTTTTATCATAGAATTTATAATCATTTTAGCACAAATTTTGCATGGATAACCAGTAACATAAAGAGTCCCATCTTTTGTAGATTCTCCATGGATTGCACATTGAATTATTGCATTTTGCTCACTATGAACTCCACGACATATTTCATGTTTCTGTCCAGAGGGGATTTCTAAATCATCACGTAAACAACCTATTTCAATACAATGTGGCATATCTTTTGGTGCACCATTATATCCTGTTGAAATGACATGATTATTTTGCACAATTACTGAACCAAATTGCCTTCGAAGACATGTTGAACGCGTTGATATTAATTCAGCCATAGCTGTAAAATATTCATCAACAGTAGGTCTTTCTCTTAATGGTTCTGAGCGTTTTTTTGAGTTAGTTTGTTTTGGCACAGTTATAACCTCTTCTTAGTAAAAACATTCTTGTAGTTTTAAGTGTAATGATATTAAGTAAAATATCTTTTGTGTGAGGGATACATTATCGCATTAAATAATGAACTATTAAAAAAATTTCTAGAAAAACGTAATGATGAAGGATGGTATGAAAAATATTCTAATACAATCACTGGGAATTTTTATAATGAAATTGTAAAAAATTACATAGATAGATATTTACCGCCAGAAGATAGTCACATTTTAGACATTGGAGCAGATCCAGGTATTTTTTCTGAAAACATTGCTAAGAAAAATAGACGTTTAACTATTTGTGATATTTCAGAGGAACAATTAAAATCTACCCGCGAAAGATTCAATTCTTTAAAAATTTCAGATAGGATAGAACAATTTACTTTGTTAGATTCTTACCATAATTTAATTCAATTTGCTGATGAGACATTTGATATGGTTATTTGTTTTTATGATATTTTATCATATTCATGTGACAAACGTCATAAATTACTCAATGAATTATCCAGAATATTGAAAAAAGGCGCTCCAATATTATTCACTGTAAAGAATAAGCTTTGGTATCTTAAAAAAATCATTCAAGAAGAACAACTAGATAAATTACTAGAACCATCTAAAACAGGTATTTGGGAATTTTTAGACACTAATTATAAGCAACATGATGAATATCCAGATGAGCCTGTATTTTATGCTTATGATAATCTTGAATTAGAAATGTTATTAGAGAAAAATCAATTTGAAATTTTAGAGATATTTGCTATTAATTTATTATTACAAAATAATAACAGTAAATTAATTAAAATAAAAAACTCACCTGAAGCATGGACAACTTTACTTGAAATAGAAGAAAAAATTGCTAAAACTAAAGCACTTCAAAATGCTGGTGAGAGAATTTTTGTTATCGGTAGAAAAGCAATAATTTAATTAAGTAATTTAAATTTTCAAATATCTTTTCTTTATGTTTTCGAGTATAGAATATGGAATCTCAAGACATCCAATTGGTGTTTCTTTAGTTAATTCTCCGTGACTATCACTTCCTCCACTTACTACCAAATCATATTTTTCCGTTAATTCTAGTAATTTTGTAATATCTTCGTTGCTATGGTCTGGATAGTAAATTTCTAAACCCGCTAAACCAACTTCTATCAAATCATTAATTAATTCCTCTAAATTAATTTCCTTTGAAATGTGACATGGATGAGCTAGAATTGGAATAGCACCAATATTTTTAAGAAATGAAACAGCTTCTATTGGAGTTAATTTAAATCTAGGAATATAAGCTGGTGCACCTCTTTTAAGGAATTTTTCAAATGCTTCATTTATTGTATGAACGACACCTTTTTCAACTAAAACCTCTGCAATATGGGGACGTCCAATCAGGTTATTTGCCTTAATTTTTACATCATTAAAGTTAATTTTAGGAGATTCTAACAATTCATTTAACTTTTGAACGATTTTTTTAGCGCGAATTTCCCGTGAATTGATTATTTTTGATGATAGTTCTATTAGTTCTTTATTTCGATAATCAACATACAATCCCAAAATGTGTATGCTTGTATTATTAATTTCTGTACTAAATTCAATTCCTGGTATAACTTCAATGTCCAAATTTTTTGCTGCATCTAATGCGTTTGCAACTCCACTTACAGTATCATGATCTGTTATAGCAATTGCTTTTAAACCCATTTCAAAAGCTATCTGAATTACTTCACTTGGTGTATATGTTCCATCAGATGCTGTTGTATGAACATGTAAATCAATGAAATAATCAAATGATTTCTCATTAGAATGAATATCAGATTTTGGAAATTCACCTTTCATTACAATTATCACTTCTAATCTAGAACATCTTCTATTATTGCAGCTGCAATTACTCTACCTTTCTTTCGAAGAATTGCACGTCCCAATTTTGGAATATCTGATTGTTTTTCTGCAACGATTGGTGATTTCACTTCTAAAATCAAACTTGCTACTTCATCATTGAAAATCATAATTGTTTTCCCATCAATATCTCTTGGAGTGTTTTTAAATTTAGAATTTGTTCGATGAATTTTAATTATTGATTCCACTTCAGCTTCAACATGATTTGATCCAACATGAAGGATGGAGATATTTCCTAAAACTAGTGGTTGGATACCTAAATATAGCAACCTAACTTGTATTCTTGGTTTTGATAGCGGTGCTTTATTTGCTAAACCAATTACAGCTCCTCTTTGAAGATCCTCTTCTGCTTCTCCTTTTAGAAGGAAATTAACATCCATACCCGAGCCAGCCTCTGTAATTTCATCTTCTTCATCCCAGATTGTCTTTACAGTAGCTTTCCGTATTCCTGGAGCAACAACAATACGATCATTTACTTTGATTTTACCACTAATGATTCTTCCATAACCAACTAATCCTATTCCTGGTTCTTGATAAGCATCATATACTACTAAACGTAATGGTTTATTTGATAGATCTTCAGGTATGCTAATTTTCTCAATAGCTTCTTTTAATGTTGGGCCTTTATACCAAGGTATATTATCACTTCTTTCTACTAAATTTTCACCTGTTAACCCGCTAATTGGTATGAAAGGTATTTGATCTAATTTCTTAACCCAAGGACTTTGTATTCTTTCAAGAAATTCAACAAGTTTTTGCTTACTTTCATTAAATCGCTCTTGTGAATAATCAATACTATCAATTTTATTAACAACAACTATTACATCATTTATTCCAAGAACAGAGGCAATTAAAGTATGTTCTAAAGTCTGACCTGAAGGTGTAATTTCATCACCCGGTTCAAGTCCTGCTTCAATTTCTCCTTTACCTGCACTAATAACTAAAACACAAGCATCAGCTGTACTTAAACCAGCAATTGTATGTTTTGTAAAATCACGATGTCCAGGATTATCAATTATGACGAAATTTCTATTATTAATTTCAAATCTACGAAAAGCTATATCCATTGTTTTTCCTTTTTCTTTTTCTTCTTGAAATGCATCTAAAACATAAGCCCACTTCCAAGATGACATCCCTAGACCATTTGCGTCAGCTTCATGCTTTTTCATGACCCTTGGATCTACTGCTCCAATATCATATAGGAAGTGACCCATAAGAGTTGATTTCCCATGATCAACATGACCTATTATTGCTATACTTGTTAGTGGTTTTTTTTCAACCATTTTATTATCCTCGAATATATTATATTTATTGAAATTTTTTCAATTAAAAAAAAGTTTGATTAAAAGAAAGATGGTTTTTCTGCTAATTCAATAATTGGCAAATATGACCAAATTGTGGTAGTTTGGGTGGTTTCACTGAATCCCCATTTTTCACCTTCTTGGGATTTATATTTAATGAAATTTGCACTTTTTGGTTTTTCATCAAGCTCCACATAAAAATACATTGGTAAACCTCTTAAATCAAAATACCCCGCTACTCCTGTAAGAAAACCTATATACCATTTATTTTTTGTTTTATCCTTATATAATAAGAAATTTAATCCGCTATTTCTTGCTGCACTAAAAAAGGCCATTCTTACTAAATTATCCATTGAAGCAAGTTTCATTTTCATTACTGTTGTTAGGTTATCTGTATTAATCATTATTCTTCCTCATTCTATTCTGCTTTAACAACTTCTTTAATTTTTTTTCTATATGTATTTCTATTCATTTAGCTAAAATCTGTGCATCTACCTTATTTGAGTAGTTTTTATATTTCAATTCTCTGTTTTTACATTATCATTTTGTGTGAATCTACGAATTATCCAAGGTCTTTCTATCATTTTAATTGTATTTAAAGCTAGTTTCATAGTTTTACGCTCATTAAAGACCAGAGCTAATTTCGCAACAGCTCGTAAATGATGAATTAGTGTATCAAACCACCGATAAATATCTCCTGGATAAGCATATAAATTATATTTTGTAGATAGTTCTCCTGCAATTTTTCTGAGATTTTTATTTTTTAAACGATATTCTACAATTATTCTTGAGATTGCTTTTTCACCACAACCACACCATGGAGCATTTTCACATTTACAATCAAAAATATCCATATGCCATTTAGCAAAAGTATTGATAATTAATCTTGGTAAGTTTGCTCTTTTATCAAGAGCAGATTCCATATACTCAAGTAATGATCCTGAGAATAGATTTGAACCTATATAACCACTTTTCAATGTTTTTTCAATTTCAGCCTGCATTTTTGCATTCAGAAAAATTGATGTGAAAGGTTCAAATGCAATAGCTATTTCAAGTGGACTTAATCTCTGTAATTGCTTCTTAATTTCACTTGCTTCTGATGGTGGTAAAAATGTTCGAGATGTTGCTATACCAAGCTGTGTTGCTCTTGGCCCTTCTTCAAATATATTAATCATGTCTAATTCTTTTAGCATTTGTAGAGATTCTTTTAATGTTTCAGATGGTCCTAATAATGAATCATAATAGGCTATAATCTGTTTTAAAGTTGCTTCTCTTAAAGATACAATTCCTGCTAATACTTGTGATAGTTGATTTTCACCTTCCATTAGAGGATCAACATTTTCTATAGGTTCAGTTAATAACTCAAAAGCAATTGAGTCCTCAGTAGATTCCATTGCGCTATGGTATTTTCTATTTGGTTCAACTATCATTGCAACTTTGCCTTTATCATGATAACCTAATCTTCCTGCACGCCCTATCATTTGATGAAATTCAGCTACAGTAATCCAAAATATCCCCATAGCTAATGATTCAAAAATAACTTGACTTGCAGGGAAATCTACTCCTGCTCCTAAAGCAGCTGTTGTAACAATAGCAGCATATATACCTCTTGCAAAACCATCTTCAGCTCTTTTTCTTTCTTTATACGTTAGGCCTGAGTGATAAACTATAGATTTTAATCCACTACGATTTAACTTCATAGCTAATTCATAACAATGTCTTCTAGAATTTGTAAAAACTATTGATTGTCCAAAATAACCATAAGATGATTTTCGATTATATTCCTCTCTAACTAGATCTCTTAAATAAATCTCTTTTTCATCTTGATTTGTAGCCATTATTACGTGTCGTTCTAGAGGTATAGGCCTTTTTTCGTGTAATAATAAAACAAGCTTAAGATCTTTAGCTAATTCCTCTGGATTGCCTACAGTTGCTGATAATCCAATTATTTGAGCTTTTGGAAAAAGGAGTTTTATTCTTGATATTAATCCATCAACTTCTGGCCCTCTATCCTCACTACTTAATAATTGTATTTCATCAACAATTACTGTTCCAATATCCTGTAATACATTAGCTTTTCCATTTCTTAATAATAAATCAAAAGCTTCATAAGTAGCTGTTATAATATCAGCATTTCGATAATCTGTATCAATAATATATTGCTCTTCATCTCCAACATCTATTTTACTCATACCAACCCTAATTGCTACTCTCAAGCCATCTTTACTATATTTCTTCTTGAAATCTTCGTATTTTTGATTAGTCAATGCAACTAATGGGCTTAGATAAATCATTCGATTGCCTTTCAAAGCTTTTGATACACCAGTAATTTCCCCTATCAAGGTTTTACCACTACTTGTTCCAGCGACAATTAATAGATTCTTATTTTCTAATAAACCTGCTTCTAAAGCTTTCAATTGAATAGGCAATAATTTTTTTATGCCATTATCTTTTAAAATTTGTTTAATTTTACCGGGAATAGACAAATTATCAATTGATTTTGATTTGCTAAGATCATCAATATCACCAATTGTATCAAATAATGTTAAATCGGGATTCTTAGTTGGACGAAAATCATAATCAAATGCTTCTAAAACACGATCAACACTATGAACTTTGTTTAAAATTCTATAAAAGTGTCTTTTTCCGCTTGAAGTTAAATTTATTTCTTTGGAATTTAATTCTTTGTCAAGCTCATCTCTTGCGCATTGCTGACAAGCTATTCTACCTGATACATGGAACTCATAATCCTCAGGTAAAATTGTTACTTTCTTTTGATCAATCATACATAAACGACAAATTCGCTGAATAGTTGGATATTGAATATTAAAAGTTTTAAAGAATTCATCAAATAAAGAATAATCATTGGGTTGATCATCTGATGGAATAATTATACCTTTAGCTTTTCGAAATACATTGATAATTTCTTCAGGACGTTTATATTCACTTCCCAATTTATCTAACACAAGATATTTATAAGGACGTAGTCGACCTTTTTCAATAGTAAATTGCAGTTTAGCTTTCTCTAGAGGTTTTATTCTCATAGCTTTTGCTTTTGCTGGAAGAAGTAGCATGCTGACTTGATGTATTTCTTCACTAAAATTCATAAGAAATACATAATATTGGAAAGCTTTTCCTGACATATTGGTTATTCCTAAGATTCTATTTAAAGAAAAAATGATTACTTCTTAAAATATATGGCAAAATTGGTAATTAATCATCTTGATGAAAACCAGCAATTATGAATTCCTTTGTTGATAATTTAGAATTATAATCAAAATTTGAATTATTCAATGCTATTTTATAATGCTCTATTGTTTGAAAACCATCTATACCATAAATGCACTCTGCTAACCATTCTGCTAACAAGGTATTTTTTGGTTGGTTTGTTAATGGTATTTGTATTATTATTTTAGTTTCTTTTTTAGCTACTTGATTAGCTATCATCATATATCGTTTTAAATCTGGAAAAGGTAATCCTAGTGGATTGAATACAAAAATATAATCAACCTTATCCTTCATAAGAGAATTTAACATTTCTGATGGATAATTACTATCAACTTTAAGATTTCTAATGTCATTACGTTGTATAGTATAATTATATGCTTCGCGAAGTGCTGTATTCATTTGTATTGAGTATACTTTACAGTTTTGGTGCAACATAGCTAATTGTATTGCACTATAACCCAAACCAAAATTAATATCCAATATTTTCCCAGATGTATTGATTGAATCAATTAGTGATATTGCATCTGATCTCATATTATGTAATTTCTTAGAACCATCAATTGTATCTAATTGATAGATTAATTTTGAAATCTCAATTTTTTGGATGTCATTTTTTATTACATCAATAAAATATTTTGCTAAATATTCCTGTAAGATATTTGCTTGATGCACACCCAATTCCTTTAATTCATCTATTGAAGTCAATTTCGCAGGCAATACTCTTTTCCATTGATCTGCTATTAGATACACAGCACCTCTTCTTTCAAAATAACCATATTCAGAAAGATGAGACATCATTTTATCAAATTGTCCTGTACGGATATATTTTTTATTATGACAAACTACAGCAATATCAGCTGGTGACTTAAAGTAAATATCTATTCCTTCATCCTC
>JAEOUJ010000013.1 GCA_016839405.1 Candidatus Gerdarchaeota archaeon
CAGATCTGTGAATCCAAAGTGAGAATTTTCCAATTACACTAGCTCCCCAAGAGATTACTCTTCTAGAAAATTTCCAATCTGGGATTTCATCACGTTCACCAACTACATAATGAAATCCTTCACGTAATCGAATTGCTATTTCTCCTGCTTTTTCAGGTGGATGTTGAAAATCACAATCCATAACAACAAAATAAGGAGTTTCAGTTATTTTAATGGCATCAATAACACTTATTGTGAGTCCATGAATTTCTTCATTTTCACGATCTAAAAGCTGAAAATTAGAATTCATTTCGCTATACTTTCTCACCAATTCTCTAGTACCATCTTTAGAGCCATCATCTGCTACAATAAGTTTTACCCCTAGAAAATTATTATCTAAGTGCTCCATTAAAGGTTGAATATTTTCTCCCTCATTAAAGGTAGGTGTTATTATTGTTACATCACTAAAATTCATTGTTTCAGGTATAATAATTGGCTCTTCTGGTTTTTTTTCAACAACATCAAATGTCCAGACTTCATTCCAAACATAGTTCCAAAAAACAGTAATAATAAATGCAATAGCACTAGCAGGAACTGTTGCCCATCTATCTTCTGGTATAACATTAAGAAATGGTGTTTTAAGTAAGGTTGTAAACAAGTATTTCAAAACGGCTCCTGAAGCACCAACTGTAGCATATTTTATAAATTGAGTTGATACTCTCTCTGCTTTTGCTTCTCCAAATGTCCAGAATTTATTTAGTATATAATTGGATAGTGTTGCAGCTCCGATTCCACATGCAATAGCTATTAAATCTATATATGTGAAACTAAACCTCCATATTTCTCGACTCGCTTCCATAACAGGAGAATTGAAACGATAAAGAATAAATTCAGCCAAATTTAAAGCTGCTAGGTTAATACCCAGACCAATTAAAGATACAATTGAGAATTTTAGTAATCTTTCTTTAAATCCTACCCCCAGGCGTTTAAAGCGTTCTTTCGCACTAGTTTTTTGGTTTTCCCTTTCAATTATCTTATTTTGAGATTGTTGATCATCCTTCATATCAAATAAACTCCTGGATGAAAATCTAATAAATGGACTTATTAGGTCAATAAGTAATTATCTAGTTCATTATTAAAACTATTCAAAATAATCAAAAGTACACATTATATCAATTTACGATTTCTTAGCGATTTTAAATAATTCATTATACGCAATTAATTGTCGTTCAATAATTTGTTTTGAATGTATCCATATTCCAAAATATGTTTCATGAGGAAATAAAGGCAATAACACAATTGCTTCACCATTATCTGAAATAATCACTCCAAGAAAATCAATAATTGAACCAATTTGTTTTACAATATTGAAGAATTTTAAATCAGGTTTCATACTGATGGGAATATCAATTAAAAAATGTTCAAAACCTAATTTTTGAAATTGCTTGGGTTTCATACCAGAAGCTATTTGTGATAATTGAGTAATTGTAAGTGATCTAAGATGTACACCTCTCTCTTTTAGAGTTAATAATTCATTTTCAAAGAGTGATAGAGTATTAGTGCCCATAGCTACTGATAATTCCTTTTGGACATTAAGTAATAGACCTTTTACAATTCGCTTCAAAGCGTTGAGTCCTGTAAATGGTGAGATTTCTCCAATAAAAGATGGAGTGGTAAATTCACTCAAGTGATCTAATCCTTTTCTTAATTCCTCTTCCATTTCTCTATTAGTTTCTTGAATACGTCTAATAATTATATCAGGTGAATAAGTTGTATATTGAACAGGACGAGTTCTAGAGTGCTGTTTAATGAGGTTTTTCCTTGCTAAACTTTCAAGTGTTTGATAAACCTTCGGAAGAGGAACATCAGTAAATTTGTGTATTTCTTTTACAGTAGAAGTACCTATCGCACTAAGAATAGCTAATACTTGTGATTCATATTTTGGAAACCCCAACTCCATAAATGACTGAACAACAGGATCAATCTCCTTTTTCAAATCTTCAGAATTCATTTATATCACAGGTAATAAATTTCTTTTAAATAAATTTATATACTTTGAGTATATAATTTTTATTATCATACAAACTTTTCTAAAGTGATGATTGTAAATGACAAACTCAGCTGTCAATATTATGGAATTGACAAAAGACTTTGGTAAATTACGAGCAGTAGATAATTTAGATCTTGCAATAACTGAAGGAGAAATTTTTGCACTTGTTGGTCCAAATGGTGCCGGTAAAACAACAACTATTAAAATGATACTTGGAATTATACATCCTACTTCTGGTAAAGTTCAAGTCTTAGGTTGGGATATCCCAAAAGAACGTAAGAAGATAAAAAGAGATATTGGTTATTTAGCCCAAAAAAGAGCTCTTTATGAAACTTTAACAGCTCGTGAGAACATTGAATTTTTTGCTGCAATTAAGGGCATGCGAAAAGAAGAAATTAAAGAAAAAACTGATGAATTAATTGATGTTCTCAACCTTGTAGAATACGAAAAAGTACGTGCACATAATCTTTCAGGTGGTACACAGCAAAGAGTTGCTTTAGCTTGTGCCTGTGTTAATTCCCCAAGATTACTTATTTTAGATGAAGCAACAGTAGGGCTTGATCCTGTTTTACGAAAAGATGTTTGGGATTATCTAAGGAAATTCAATAAAGAAGTAAAGGGGGCAATAATAATTACAACTCATTTTCTTGATGAAGCCGATTATGCTGATCGAGTTGGCTTTATGAGAAATGCGAAGCTCATAGCATTAGATGCTCCAGACATTTTGAAGAAAAACACATCATCAGTTACTATGGAAGAAGTTTTCATAAAATTAGCTAAGGAGGAAAACTAATATTGAGAATGACCTGGTTAGTTGCAAAAAGAGTTTTTAAATTTATTATTCGAGATAAGCGTTTAGTTGTTTTAATGTTAGTTGTTCCAATAGTTATGGCTTTAGTTATTGGTTATGGATTTGGAGGAGAAATAAATCACGTTGATGTAGTAATTGTTGATCTTGATGAACCAACAATAATTCCTGTGTCTTTTAGTGATCAATTAGTAGAATATCTAGATGAAAAAACCGATTTAGTAGATATAACACTCATTATTAGTCCTACTATTGATGATTGGAATACTTCAAAACAAGCTGTTTTAGATGGAGAGTTTAAAGGAGCTATTTTTTTCCCAGTTAATTTTACTAATGCTCTTGCTTCTAAATTGCTCTATGGTTTAGATAATCAAACTTTTATCGAAATATTTGTTGATAATTCTAATCCACAAGTTAGTGGTTCTATTATTAAGGCTGTTAGTGAAGGATTTCAAAACGAATTTGGTTCAAATTTGGGTTTGTCAATAAATACAGAATTCGCTTTTGATGAGAGTTTAACACAATTGCAATATATGGTACCATCAATTTTACCATTTGCTGTTTTCTTTATGTGTTTTATTTTATCGATTATTGCTTTAATTAATGAAAGAAAAGGAGGAACAATGGACCTACTTCTGTTATCACCCTATCGGAAAATAAACATAATATTAGGCTATATCATCCCTTTATCAGTTGTTTCTATTATTCAATCAACTATACTGTTGCTTCTAACAATTTTTGGTTTTGGTGTTCCAGTAATAGGAGGGGTAGGAGCTTATTTTGCAGTTTATATAATGCTTCTATTGATAGGTTGGTGTGGAATGAGTTTAGGATTTTTACTGTCATCAGTAGCTAAAACAGAATTACAAGCTATACAATTCATTCCAATGGTTATCTTTACAGCATTACTTTTATCAGGAATATTAGTTCCTTTAGAAACTATCCCTAGATGGCTACAACCAATTTCCTATTTAATACCATTAACCTATGGAGCAGAATATATGCGAACAGTAATGATAGAAGGAACAGGTTTCCTTTGGCATTGGCATATAGCACCAGTTATTGGCTTCGTTGTATTAATGATTTTCTTATCTACATTCACACTTCGTGAAAAATAATTTGAAGCTACTTTTGCAGTGGTTTCATTTTTTTTAAATTATGTTTTTACAAAAAAAAGAATTCAAGGTTGTTAAAAACAACCTTAAAAAAATTATTCGCGCAAAACAACTGATGCTATAGATTTACTAGTATCCATAGTTTGTCTAGCTTCTTTCATATCACCACGTAATTCAGCAGGCATTCTGGTAGGTAATCTAAAACCTTTTTCTTCATCTTGAGCATAAGCAAAAACAAAAGTTAGATAAGCAGTTTTCATTGGTCGGAATATGAAAAATGTTGGAACGCTGGCAAATATTACACATGGTATAACACATATTAACATAGCAAAAGTCCAACTTTGTGATGGATCAACAATTTTTATTATAAATCCTGCAATAACACCCATGATTCCATAAAGGAAAATAGCTATCCATTGAAGAATACTCATTCCTCTTTGAACACCAGTCTCTCTTATGAGAACATCCATATAATAGCGTTTGAGTAAGTCAAAACTTCTTGTAACACCATCTTTGAATTTTCTGCCTTCAACAACTATTGCAGGTAAAGTGAAATAAGTTAGATATTTGAAAATAAATCCTATGACACTTGAAACAAGTCGTGCTAAAATAGCTAATATAGCTCCAGCACCTCCCTTAGTTGAAGATGCAGCATTTCTCAACATTTGCTGTATCCAACTAACCACAGCTGTTACTACACCAAAAGTAAAAATAGCTCCAAAATTACCTGCAACATTTTTTCTACAGAATTTAATGTCAGGATCTCTTTTGCGATACCATTCATAAGCATAAGTAGTGTTTATAGCTTCAGCTAAATAGAAAATACCATAATAGACAATTAACTGAAGAAGTGAAGCAATTGCTCCTAAAATATAACCAAGCCAAGGAATTGATTCAAAGAATGTAATTACCAAAAAACCAAATATAGCTGCCATAGTTAGAAAATTCACTACAGATATCATAGCTATCATAATTGGTGCCAATAACATTCCTTTTTCTGCGAGGATAACTTGACCAGTGAATTTCATGAATTCTCCTGCTCGTTTGAATTTGTTGATATTTGTAAACATACCAATTACTAATAATACAACAGGTGCAAGGCCAATCAATGAATAAAATAATCCACCAGGGAATACAATTGCAGAAATAATCACACCTATAACAGAGCTTACAATATATAATGCTACGCCTGCATAGACTATGATGTGACCAAATTTAGCTGTAAGAAATAACAAGAACCAACCAACAAGGAATCCCATAGCTATTAATCCAAAAGCAATGAGCAATAAGACCCACCAATATTGTGCTAAAGTACCGCCTATGAAACTAATGGTAGCAAAAAAATCTGCAATAGCTTCGCCGACTGTATAAGTTTCACCAGGAACAGTTGTAAATAATAGAAGAACAAAGCATAGAATGCCAATACCAAAGAAAATAATTGAAATAAAAGAATACCAAAACATAGCACTTTTGTTTGCTGGTTTTAATTCAATTTTACCAACACTCATTTTTTTTTCCTCAATAACTAGAATTTTTTCTACTCTATTGATAGACTCATTAATTTATAATTATTATTGAAGAGAAACCGTAGGATGAAAGAATTCTTCTAAGAAGCTAAAAATAAGCAAATGTTGCAAGAATCCTTTTAAAAGAAAAACGCAGTTTTGAAGTTAAAAAATAAATTAAGAACTATATTTGTTGTTAATTAAAATGTATTGAAGGTGATAAAATGACTTTGGTTGTGCGTAATAGTCTTACAAGGAAAATTGAAGAATTCATGCCAATAGTTGAAGGTAAAGTAACTATGTATACATGTGGTCCTACAGTATATGGTGTTCCGCATATTGGTAATTATAGAACTTTCTTTATGTCGGATATGATTCGTCGATATTTGGAGTTTAAAGGCTATGATGTTATTCATGTTATGAATATTACAGATATTGATGATAAGACTATTAGAGATTCTGCAGAGGAAGGGTTGCCCATCAAAGAATTTACTGAAAAATATACTGATGTTTTCTTTGAAGGAATAGATTGGATGAATATAAAACGTGCTCATGTTTATCCTAGAGCAACAGAAAATATTCAAGAAATGATTGATTGGATTCAGAAGCTTGTTGAAAAAAAATATGCTTATGATGCTGAGGATGGAGTCTATTTCAATATAAGAAAATTCAAGAATTATGGTCAGCTCATCAATTTAAAAATAGAGGATCTTAAAGCAGGTGAAAGAGCTAGATCAGATGAATATGATAAGGATAATATCCAAGATTTTGTTTTATGGAAGAAGAGCACTAAAGAAGAACTTGAACGTGGAATCTATTATGAAAGTCCATGGGGCAAAGGGCGTCCTGGATGGCATATAGAATGTTCTGTAATGTCTATGAAATATTTGGGTGAAACAATTGACATTCATACAAGTGCTGTTGATCTTAAATTCCCTCATCATACAAATGAAATTGCTCAATCAGAAGCTGTTACAGGTAAAACGTTTGTAAATTATTGGTTACATGGTGAATTTCTTAACTTGAAAAGTGAAAAAATGTCTAAATCTTTAGGAAATGTTACTTCACTTCACCAGTTAATGGATAAATTTGAGCCTGATACTTTTCGATATATGTACCTTTCTACAAGATACGATGCAATCCTAGATTTTACAGAAGATAAACTTACAGGAGCAGAGAATAGTGTTGAACGGTTAAAAACTACTTATGATAATGTTCAAAGTAACCTAAGACATTTAACACAAAAATCACCTATGAGCAAACATGAAGAAGAGCTTTTAGAGACTGCAAGAAAAGCTCGAATGGAATTTGAAGAAGTTATGGACAATAATTTTGATACTCCAAAGGGACTAAAAGTGATTCATGAATTAGCGAAAGCTTTGAATAAATATCTAAAAGGCGAAATAAATCAAGGAACACTTGCTGAAGCTTTTGATGTCTACAAATTATTGATAGGAACATTTGGACTATTTGAAAAATCATCTGATTCAATTGCTGATAATGAAACATTTGATCAATTAATTCAATTAATTGCAGAAATTAGAGATGAAGCTAGAAAAAATAAAGATTTCAAAACTAGTGATAAAATCCGTGATAAGCTAATAGAATTAAATATTGTTCTAGAAGATTCACCTAAAGGTACAATATGGAAACTGAAAAAATAGATGTGATCTTAATCACATATCTTTTTTTAAGGGTCATGTAGGAAAAGGAGAAACTCAACAAATGGCTCTTGGAACAGGAATAATAATAGTAATGGCTTATATTTGTCCAAAATGTGAAAGAATTATTAATTTTGAACAAGTGGTTTCAGGTAATAAAGCATTTTATGGTTGATTCTTTTCAATCAAAATCTATCTTTTTTTTCTTTTTTTCACATATCATGAGTTTTTTAAAAAGAAAAAATGATATCTTTATATAGCAAATAGAAAAACTTGATAAATTGACCTAGTTGCCAAAGAACTTAAAAACATATCATAAATGATTTGGAAATTATAGGTATCCTTTGGGAGTAAAAAAATATGCCTACAAAACAAAATATAACATTAAAAGTTGCTGAAGCAAGACAAAGGGATATTGGAAGACAGAAAGTACGTATTGATGGACTTTCTATGAGGCAAATTAATGTAACTACAGGAGATGTTGTAGAAATAAAAGGCAAGAAAACAACAGCTGCAATTGCCTGGCCTGCATATCCAGAAGACCAGAATGCTGGTTTGATTAGAATGGATAAGTTATTGCGAAATAATGCTGATGTAGGTCTTTCTGAAAAAGTGACTGTCTCTAAAGCTAATGCAAAAAATGCCAAACTTGTTACTTTAGCTCCATTTCAAACCCCCGTAGCAATTGATTATAGTTTTGAGAATTTTGTTAAAAGAAAATTATTAGGTTATCCTTTAACTGAAGATGATACTGTATTAATCCCCATTTTAGGCAAATCACTCCCTTTTACTGTTACATCTACTACCCCTAAAGGAATAATTCGTATTACTGAGGATACTGAATTAAAAGTAATCGATAAACCCGTTCAAATTTCAGAAGATGCACTACCAAGAACTTCATATGAAGATATTGGTGGATTAGGCGATCAAATACGTAGGATTAGAGAAATGGTCGAATTGCCTATGAAACATCCAGAACTTTTCCAAAAATTAGGCATAGATCCTCCCAAAGGTGTTTTACTTCATGGCCCACCAGGTTGTGGTAAAACATTAATTGCTAAAGCAGTAGCTAATGAAAGCGCTGCTAATTTCACAACAATTAATGGTCCTGAAATTATGTCAAAGTTCTATGGAGAATCAGAACAACGTTTAAGGCAAATATTCAAAGATGCTTCAGCAAAAGCACCTACTATAATTTTCATAGATGAATTAGATGCAATTGCTAGCAAAAGAGCAGAAGTAACAGGTGAAGTAGAAAGAAGGGTTGTTGCTCAATTACTTGCTCTTATGGATGGTATGGTTTCAAGAGGAGAAGTTATGGTAGTTGGCGCAACAAATAGACCAAATGCAATAGATCCAGCACTCAGAAGACCAGGTCGATTTGATCGTGAAATAGAGATTGGTGTACCAGATCGTGATGGCCGTAGAGAGATTCTTTTAATTCACTCTAGAGGAATGCCATTAGCGGAAGATGTTAATCTTGATTTAATTGCTGAAAAAACTCATGGTTATGTAGGAGCTGATTTACAAGCACTATGCAGAGAATCAGCAATGAAATCATTGAGAAGATTTTTACCTGACATTGATTTTGCTGATAAAGTCGTTACACCTGAATTATTAGATAAGCTTGAAGTTACTCATGAAGATATTCAATCTGCTATGAAGGAAATACAACCCTCTGCTATAAGGGAAGTATTTACAGAAATACCAAATATTCGATGGACTGATATAGGTGGTTTAGATAATCAAATTCGAGAAATAAAGGAAGCAATTGAATGGCCTCTAAGATTTAAAGAATCCTTTACACGTATGGGTATTAATCCACCAAGAGGTGTTTTATTATTTGGCCCTCCAGGTTGTGGAAAAACACTCTTAGCAAAAGCAATTGCGACTGAGAGTGAAGTGAATTTTATAAGTATTAAGGGTCCAGAAGTTATGAGCAAATGGGTTGGCGAATCAGAAAAAGCAGTTCGAGAAATTTTTAGAAAAGCAAAAATGTCTGCACCAACAATTGTATTTTTTGATGAAATTGATGCTTTGGCACCAAGAAGAGGTAGTGGTTTTGGTGACTCAGGCACAACTGAACGAGTAATCAGTCAATTACTAACTGAAATTGATGGATTAGAAATGATAAAACAAGTGGTTATCATTGCTGCAACAAATAGACCTGATATTGTTGATCCAGCTTTACTAAGACCAGGTAGATTTGATAGATTTGTATTAATTCCACCACCAATTGAAAAATCTCGATTAAAAATACTAAAAATATTCACTAAAGATATGCCAATTGCTGATGACATTGATATTAAACAATTAGCTAAAGAAATAGAAGGTTTTTCTGGAGCTGATATTGAAGCATTATGTAGAGAAGCAGCAATGTTAGCTTTAAGAGAAGATATGAATCAAGAACTAGTTTCTATGAAACACTTTACTGCAGCAAAGAGGAAAGTTCATGCATCAATTACTCCTGATATGATGAAATATTATGAAAAAGCTGCAGAAAAATTCAAACGTTCATCTGTTGAAGTAACTCAATTATCTCCAACAATTTAATTAACTATATTACTAATAAAAAATGCTAAAATCTCTCTAAATATAAATTAGTCGTTATCATTTAATTAATAGAATGAATCGCATCCCCAAATTAATATTTGTAATTAAATTTTAAATTGCGAAGAATATATCTTCTTTAAATTATTTGACTTTAGGGAAGGTAATTAAGACGGCATATTTTAAGCTTCAAAATAAAATAAAGAATTTTTTTTTAATAATTCTAATTTTATTTTTGGTTAATCAAAATATCATCTTAACACATAGTTATGCATTAATAATAACTAATGAAGGAAATTTAAGTGCTGAAAAAATTGCTGAGGTATCAGACAATTTTGGCAATGTTAGGAGCTCTTTTCTTGTTGGTGATTTGATTTTTCTTGGTACGGAAAGAGGAGGATTAGTTGTAATTAATATTTCAAATCCATTAAAACCATCTTTTGTTAGTAATTATTTGATAGATGGATATATTAGTTGTATATATGCGAATGATAATTTAGTCTATTTAGTAATTGAAAGTAAAGGATTTTTAATAGTAGATTTTAATGATTTATTTAATCCTATTTTATTAAGCGAACTTTCTATATCAACATCAATTATTTCTGATATAGTTATTCAAGATGATTTAGCTTATGTAGTAAGTGATTATGAATTTGAAATAATAGATGTATCAGATCCCTATAATCCCTATATTTTATATCATTATTCAGAATTTAATTGTTTTATAATTGGTCTATTTCTAGAAAGTAATTTGCTATATCTTTGTGGATTTCCTCATTTAATACTTCTAAATGTTTCTGATACTACAAATGTAGAAATAATTAGTTCATTAGAATTAGAAGAAAGTTCTGCTATTGATATAATAGTAAAAAATAAAATTGTATATTTAGGAATAGACAATAATGGTTTATCTATAATTAACGCAACAGATTATATCAATCCAGTTTTCTTAACAAGATATAATGACACTATTTCTTCATATCATGGATTTGATATAAAAAATAACTATCTATATTCTGCAAATTATTACTATAGTCTGGATATATTCAATATAGAAAATGTTTCTAATTTGCAATTAATCAATAGCCACCAAACAAAAACAGATAACAGTGATATTTATGTTGTAAATAATTATGCTTTTTTAATTAGTATCTTTTCGGGTTTAATTATCTTTGATATAAATGATGTATATACCCCTCAAATAATAGGTTGGTTCAATTGTGAAGGTTATACCTATGATTTGTTTGTAAAAGATGATTATTTATATTTAGCAGATGGAAAGAGCGGATTAGAAATTTATGATATACAAAAATTAAGTAATCCTTATGAAGTTGGGGAATGTCTTAATTCTTTTGAAAAAAGACTTAGTACTATTTTTGTAAGTAATGACTATGCTTTTCTTGGTGGTTATTCTAATTTTCTTTCAATAGCTAATATTACAAATCCTTTGGAACCAATTGAAATTATTACAGAGTATTATAGTTTTCAAATTGTTGATATCTTTGTAGAAGAAAATCTAGCTTATTTATCTAGAGGCATTTCAGGCTTTGCTATTTTAGACATTAGTGATTTTTCAAACATACAAACTATTGGTTACAATAATTGTGCACCAGCATATGTTGTAAGTTTAGAGAAAAAAGAAGATTTACTATATATTTCTAATTATGCTCAAGGAGTTTGGATTTTTGATATATCAAATATCAGTAATCCTATAAAAGTTGGTGAGATTAACACATTAGGTATAGCAGAAAATATCTGTATAAAAGATAATTATCTCATTGTCCAAGAAAGTCTCTTTTTAATTGGTTTTGAAATCTTTGATATTTCAACAGAAATACCTACTTTAATCAGTCAATTTAAAACACATGTTTGGGGTGTCGATGATGGTGATTATTGGGCTAATGATATTTTTGTTCAAGAAAATTTTGTATATATTTCATGTAAAGAAGATGGAATAAAAATTGTTGATATTACCAATCCAGCTAATCCTAATTCTTATTTCAATATAAGTAATATAGGTCGCGTTGAAACTTTAGAAATTATGAATGATTATATATTCATAGCTTGCGGTTATGATGGATTTAAAATCTATACAACACCACATAAACAAAAATATGCGATTGCACTTTATTTGATACCAGTGATACCTGTTATGATTGCAATTAGTATTATTGTTGGAATTAGACGTTATAGAAAAAGTTAAACCTTCGTCATAATGCATAAGCTTATAAGAAACTTAAAACAGAATTTTCATTGGAATTTTTCCAGTTTTTATTCATCCAATTAGTTAGGAGTTCTAAAAATGTCTAAAGAAAAACGAGCTGTTTGGAAAACCATGCCTTTATCGACTGCTGTACTTATGGCTATAGAAAAACGCCAAGGTGTTCTCTTAGATGATGAATTAATTAAAATCCTTTCTATGGAATTTGGTGATGTTTCTATATCAGAAATAAACCAGGTGCTTATGGAATTGGAAATCAGAGGAATAGTCCATGTTAGCCATATAACTAAAAACAAACGTCGAATTGAGAAAATTAGAGATGATATGGTTTATATGGCTGTTGGCGAAGATTAGGAAAAAGAATTATTTGTAGCGTGTTTTTCGCTACAAAATATTATTAGGCTCCACTTCGCTCTTTCTCGATTTTCTTACGAAGTTCAGTTATATCTTCAGAAACTTCATCTTCTTCCTTAACAGGCGTTGTTTTTGTTGGTGAAGTAGTTGTACCAACATCGGGAAGCTCATCTACTTGACCAAGTGAAAGCTCCATTTCTAATTCAGCCATTTCTTGATCAATCATATCTTCCATATCAAGATCAAGTTCTGTTTCTGAGAAAGAAGTGTCTGCTAATGCTTCTGATGCAAATGATACCTTCTCCATTGAAGATTGCATTTCAAACATAGCTCTTTCGGTATCAGCTGGACTTACATCCTTGAGTGTTTCTTCAATAACACCAACACCATCTTGAATAGCTTTTGTAGTATCTGCTACATCCTTTGCTTCAGAAATTGATTCTATCATTGATTGTAAGTTTAAGATTTTATTTTGAGTATCATTAAGTTTTTTCAAATATAATTGTCGACGCATTAAAGCTTGTTTTGCGCCTGCTTTATTTCCACCTTTCATCATATCTCGAGCAATATCTCTTTGCTCATCAGCTTGTTGTGTTAATCGCCTTGATTGCAAGGTATACTTATTAATTACTCTTCTAATTTTTGCAATACTTTCAGTATCTTTTGGTTTCTCCTTTCCAAACAACCAATTTTTTATTTTAGGCATAATTAATACATTCCAGTTCTTTTTATAATACAATGTGATTTCTATTATTATATTTTAATCTTAACTTTCACTATTTTTAATATTCCGTTATAACAGTTTACTAATTTTTGAATTTTTGCTACAAAAGAATATACAGTTTTGATTTATTCTTCATTATTTCTTACTTCATTCACTTTAATTAATACTTCTAAATTCAAAAAATTTTCAGATACAAGTTTTTCTAGTGCTTTCTCTTTCTTCATCTATTATAGAAATCAATAAACTTAAAGAAGGATCATCAATACGAGCAAGTTCTAAAAATCTAACTGAGTTAGTAATTGAATCACGAATAGGTTTTATTAGTTCCTCTTCATCTCCACCAAAAGAACGTAGCTCATCATCTAATCGTTTTTCAAAATCTTCAGATGTTAAAATCTGGTCTAGAAATAATTCAAACAACTTTTTGCTTTTTATAATAAAATCTTGATAGGTTTCATTACCAGCAATTCTTAAAGCTATAGAAGCTGGTTCTAGTATATTTTGTGTCCATTCCATTAAGATTTTCTCACGATCAAAAATAGGGTCTTGAACAGCTTTTATTAAATTCGCTTTTTCAATCCTTCTTATTTTTTCATTTTGAACAAGAGATTGTTCACCAATTTTAGCTAGTTCTTCCAATCCATATTTCTCTTTGAAATTAGCATAAGTTTTAATAAAAGAATTAATGAACAAAATTAATTCATCAGATAAATTAAATTCATTTTGAAAAGTGAATTTAAGTTGGTTTTCAGCTTCAGTATATTGTATATTATCTTGGGTAATTGCTAATAAAACTCTGGCAATAAATTGTTTGATTTTATCAATTCTTGAAGTTGTTTTTGCAGCCAATAAAACAAGAGGTGTAATTGATTTTTCAATAATGTAGTTAATCCATGCAATTATAATTTGTTGATAAATGAGTAAATTAAGTGAATTAATGATTTCCTCTTGGGATTTGTCATGAAGTAAATCGTCATAAAAACTCATTGTGAAATCTTTGATCAGTTCCATTATAAATTCAGATACTCTTGAATCAATTGTAATTGGTAGGTGTTCAATTGTAATTTTTTCATTGATTCTGCCTTGATTTTGTATTGATTGAAAGAAAAGATTCCTAATTTCCGATTTGAAAAGATCACAACTAGATTGATCAATATTAGTTGTTAATGGTTCAATTATAGGCCAAAGTACCATATCAAATAATCTTGTAAATAATTCCTTATTTTTCAAGAGGAAATCTTTTGTAATTTGAAATCTTTTCTTTCTTGATATATTGAGCACACACCTATTATAAATCAAAGATTTTGTCATAAGTACTTTTCTTAAAACGCTCCTTAGCAACTACAAGGTAGGATATTGCAGATTTATCTTCAAAAATTGTGTAAGAAATACCAAGTGTTGCACCATCCAATTTCATCAGAATTACTGTAAAGGTTTTTTCAGGGATTATTGAATGTATTTCCCAACCAATACGTTCCAATTCCGAGATGATATTTGGTATTAATTCTTCAATTGATTCATCCTTAAATCCTGATCTTTGATGTTTATCAAACCGAGTCGATTTAGAACCACTGAAAAGAAAGAGATTTTGACCATATTCAAGTTTTCTTTCAAGAATTCCAAGAATCATTTTTTCTGGCATTTTTAATGGTTCTGGGATTGGATAATCTGATTTTTTCGTAATTCTAATTGGTTTTGAAGGTTTTTCAATATCTTTTGGTTCAACAGGAATTGGTTCCGGTATTATCTTTTTTGATTCTATTTCAGGTTCTACAACTATTGATTCAATTACAACATCTCGTTTATCCAATGTTCGTGATGTCACCTGTTTGGTATCGCGCATCTTATCCCTAAGAGCTTTAGGAACAGCTTCTCTTCCAGCATGTAAAGAAACTCTCGGACGAACTTTAACTACAAAACTTCGGTTTTGTGTATGTTGGTCTGAAAATAAACTCACACCAGTAGGCATACTTCTTATAAAATCTGAGTCCTCGAATTTTTCTGGGACAGAAGAAGGAACTCGCTTTAGAAAAGCCTTTATATCATCCTCAAATGTTAGAAGATGTGTAATCATCAAATCAATTTGGCTCATAATGTCTCGATGCATAGCTGATGGTTGTTGTGTTACTAACACTAGAGCGCATCCCGGTTTTCTTCCTTGTTTTGCATATTCAATTAAAGGATCAGAGGCAGCTGTCTTTTTAGTTTGAGGTACTAAAACATGAGCTTCATCTATTAAAAGCCAAGTAACAGGTATTGCACCATCCTCTTCTCCTGCTTCTTCAAATATTTCACCTCGAGAGCCTTTTATTCGTGCTTCAAGGATTTTTCTAGCAATAATCCCTACTAGAAGTGCTCTTAAACTATCACCAATTCGTGGATTGCTAATATCTAATACCGATATTTTATTTGGTGTACTTAATCTTGATAATGGTGTACCACTGCCTGAAAAGATTCCCCATCCTTTAGCAGCATTCATTCTTGAACGAATTGCCTGTATAGAATCTGTACGATAGCTATTTACAATGGCTGGGTCATCTAAAGCTGCAAGAATATCATCAATTGAATAATCAGCTTTTTGTTCTGAAACTAAATTCATTGCTTTTTCCAAAACTGTACCACGTACTTCATAACGATCTATATCAAAAGTTCTACACCAATCTTCAATATGCAAATCAGATGGTTTTAAAGCAAATGGTGAATCAATAGTATCATCTCCATAATCTTCAAAGATACCAATTGGAGTGAAAACCTCTACATTTTGTAAAGCTTTTGCTTTTAATCCCCATCTCTCAAGTAATAGATTTTCTCCCGTGTCTGTATTTGCATTTTTCAAAGCCCAGAATATTCCAATTGGATCAATTAGAATAATTCCTACTCCAAGATCTGCATTAGCTAATTCTTCAGCAATTACCCCTAAAGTATAGCTTTTACCAGAACCTCGATGCCCGGAGATAAATAATACATGTGGAAAAACAGCATCAACAAGTACTTTCTTTCCATAGTGGCCATGATCACCTTTCTCTGAAATTCGACCAAGATACATAGTTCCTTGGCAACCAATTTTTTTAATAGTTGAACCACCTCTACCGAGGATAATAGCGTCTTCTGTTGGAGCACATCTTGCTTCGATAGGAAGATTTACTTTTGGAGAGAAATCCATAGTATTGCTTATTTCCTCAATATTTCTTTGTATGTTCTCTAATACACTTTCATTTCGCATGTATCCAAGTACAAATAGTAAATCTACAGGTTCATCACATTGATAAATATCATCAGCAATATTTTTTCGTGTTTCAAAATTCCTAGGGCCAAAATCTGGATCATACAAAGATTTTATCCAAATTACTCTATCTAGATAAGATGCTGGATTATCACTATCTGACATTTCTTTTGCTATTTCTATGATGTTGTTTGGTAATTCAAATTCCCTACCAGACATTATATAAGCAGAAGCATAAGGCCACAATCGTTCTTCTCTTGGTAGCAATTCCAACAATTCATAGATTTTATCTTTTAATTCTGTTTTTTCAATAGAGAGATTATAGGCTAATAATAATGCACAAATACGATCATTAGGATCAGGCCAACTTTCTTGTAATTCAATTAAACGGTCAATTTGTGCTTCTTCAAATATTATTGAACCTTCTCGTTCCAGATAATAAAGCAGTTTTAATTCTTCTTCTTGTGGAACGTAACTTTCCTTTGTTAGAATATCCCTTAAAATCTCCTTACCTAATTTTCGAGCATTTGTGGCATATAGTTTATGATCTGTAATCTCATATGCTAACATATTAGCTCGGGCGAGTAATGCTCGCTCATGTGGTTCTATTAGCGAGCTATTTAAATCTGCCAATCTTTCTAATACAGTAGGTAAGTAATGGCAAGGAGATCGTCCAAACTCATAAATCATTTTTATTTCACCATATATTCAAAGATAATAATACTAACAATATTTTCCTTATCAATCAATAATAATAAGATTTGTAAATAGTTTTTTGTTGAATTTTTCATTATCTTAAAGAAAAACTCTTATTGGGTAAGTAAGCAAAGAGAAAATATCTAGAGGTATTCTTTGATGAAATATTTAATTATAGATGCCCAAATAGCTGGAGCAGCTGGAGATATGTTTCTTGGGGCATTACTTGATTTGTTATATAAAGATGAAAATGACCAAGAAAATGCTGATAATAAGCGTCAAAAATTCATTTCTGATATTGCAAAAGCTATTCCTAAATTAGCTGGTTTAGATGAGAAAAAATCTAAGATAGAAGTTGAAATTAGTCGGAAAAATAAATTTGCTTTTGAAGGCATCCAATTAAATATTAATATACAAGAACCACATAGACATTTGAAGATACAGCAAGCATTTGAGATTGTCGAAAAAGCATATAATCATTTTAAATTTACAGCAATTGGTAAAGAATTTTGTCAAAAAGCTTTGGATATTCTATTTGAAGCAGAAGCAATCGCACATGGTGAATCAAAAGATGAGGTTCATTTACATGAAGCAGGCTCATTAGATACTTTTCTTGATATAATAGCTGTAGCTATTTTGTTAGAAAAATTAGAGATTTTCAATGCAAATATTTACATTTTACCTGTAGCATTAGGATCTGGAACGATAATATTTTCTCATGGAACTTTACCAGTTCCTGCACCAGCAGTAGCAGAAATCATCCGAAAATACAGAATACCAACAATAATAGGAACTGTTTCTAGCGAGCTATTAACTCCTACTGGGGCTATTATAATTGCATCATTACTCTCTCTTAAACAAGTGACTATAATGAAGAATCCTCCTTCCCTAATTATTGATCATATTGGTATAGGAATAGGTAGAAAAGAATTTCAAAAAACCCCTAATGGCTTGAGATTAATTCTTGGTCATTCTATAGATGAAACAATACTTAGTGAGGAAATTGCTATTATTGAAACGAATGTTGACGATTGCTCAGGTGAAACAATTGGTTTTCTAACTGAGCGATTGTTAGATCTGGGAGCTAAAGATGCTTTTCTGACACCAATTTACATGAAGAAAAGTCGTCCAGCTACAAAAATATCAGTACTTTGTAATCCGAATGAAATTGAAAAATTTGCCACTGAAATAATGAATCAAACGAGTACAATTGGTGTACGAATTATTCAAAGTTCTAAGCTTATGCTAAAACGAGAAATAAAGGAGTTCCATATTACAATTAATGGTAAAAATTTCTTAGTAAGAGGTAAAATTGCTTATAATAAAAATGGTGAAATAGCTCATTTCAAACCAGAATTTGATGATGTTAAACTAATAACAGAAGAAACAGGTTTAACTATTAATGAAGTAGTCTCGAGAGCTCGTAGTTTAATTAAAAAAGAAATAGAGAAAAAATAACTCATGATTGTTTATCAGGCACAATTTCCAGCATACAATATCTATCGCGTTTACCTGCATGAAAGAGCTCTTTAACAATGAGTGGAAAGCCATAAATCTCATTTAATATTCCTAGCCACATTGACCTAAAGAATAGACATCTATTCACAAATTTCTTTTCAGCACAGAATTGACGACAATCATAATAAATTAAATAATTTGTTGCATGTCGATCTTGTAAAGTAGATTGCAATTTTTCAATTAATGGATCAGTTACTTTTGTTGATAATAGTTTCACAAAAAATTCGCCAATAATCTCTGCCATATTAACAAGATCCTTTTCAGATTGTTTCTCCGTTAATTTCATTATAATTAAAGAGACATTTTCTAGTGAAGAAATTTTCAAGCTTTCTTTAATTGAATCATCCAATTCAGTAGAATAATTTGCTATATAAGATTCAGTAATAACTTTCCAGAGGGTTTCAAATAATATCATATCTGGAATATCTCGATTAAAAATCGGTCTGAATATTAATTCATTAGTTAATGTTTCATGTATCGATCTTTCCGTTTGGATTTTAGGTACAGGGGTTGGTATTTCTATCTCTTTTTTAACAACTTTAGGAGCTGCTTTATTGAAATTAATTTCATAATAGCTTCCAGAACTATATGAGGGAACTGCTGAAACATCTACCTCAGAGTCAAATATATGATAACATATGCCTTTGAAAAAAGCTTCCAGAACTAAATAAGTTCCATCTGTATCAGCTACTTCATTTATAAAAAAACGATTTTTTCCTAATATAATCTTGCCAAAACCTTTGTCGGAATCAAAATTAATTTGAATACTTTTCCATCCCAACGTGTTTAATAACTCAGTAATAGTTTCTTTAATGTCTCGAGTTTCTTCAATTATTAGCGTTCTTTGAACGAATTTTGCTATTTTGGAACAAAACTGATCTTTTTGATCTTCATTCTTTATAATTAAATCAGCTGATTGAATTAATGAGAAAAATAAAGTTCTAATTATTCTTTGTTCCTTAATTATATCTAAAGCCATTTTTTCTTTCTCTCTATTAATCTAATAAATTTGTTTGTTAAAAAAACTTTGATACTGACAATTTTTTGAATAATTCAAAACTATTTTAAATAGAATAAAATGAGCTTAGAATTAAGATAGATATAAATTCACATAATATTATTTGAATTTGTAATTAACTTCTAGTAAATAAATTACAGGTGTTATTGATTGGATGCTCAAATAATCATCTCTAGGGAAGATAATACTGATTTCTTATCACTTGGATTTATACAAACAGATACTTCCTTAGTTAGTGCTCTTGGAGGTGCATTAACAAATTTCGCTGAAGAAATAGGTTTAGCAGGTGAAAAAAGAGTTGATAGAGACACACCACCAGATGGAATTAATTATTCTCGATTCCAAAATGGAATACTTGCTTCTAAAATGATTCAAGTAAATGAACACACACCAATAATTCTAATTGCTATAAAAGGTTTCAATGGAAATGAACGAGAACTTAACTTCTTAGTTGAATATGCTTCATTGCTTGCTAAGAATATTGTCACTAAATTCAATGAACAATATTCAAGTATTGGTCTTATTCCTAGAATTGATGATGCATCCGATGTTATCGCAATAACATCACATCAAATATATAGAAAGTCTAGTGATATAGTCAAGCTTTTAACTAAGCATATGAAATCAAAAATAGCTAAATTGTTAGATGAATTATGGGATAATCAAAATGAATTTGAGTTATGGGCTCAAAATTATGTTGATAAAAATATAGCCTATCTTTCTCAAACTGAAATTCAAACTGAATTAGCTAAATATTTCTATATACTAGGAGTAAAAAGTGATGCTTTATTCCCACTAGTTTTTGCTTCTAATTCTAATCCAATAAATGAAATAAAGGGCATAATTAATCATTTTCTAACTAAAAAAGCATCTATTGCTCAAAAAGAAATACTAAATGAAATCTCTAAAATCATTAATCAACTTAAAGATTCTTCAAAAGCACTTTCAAAAAGAGAAAGCATTGAAATTCCAGAAGTAGAACTAATAAATGAAAGCTTCATTTTTGAAAAAATACAAGTCGCCAAAACTAATATGTTAGAAAATACTATTAATGAGATTTTAGAGAGCTCAAATCAAGATTTGTATAGAAAATTGTTTAAAGAATTTCCCCTGAAATTTGTTGCAATGTCAAAAGAAATAGCTTTTGATAAAAAGCAACTTGATAAAATAGTTCAAGAGAATTTAACACAGGCACTTAAAAAAGAATTAGCTGATAAACAATGGTTTGATGAAAAATTAGTGAAAATATTGCGTAGTGTTACTGCTAAATATTCTCCTGATGAAATAATGAAAAAACAGAAACAAATAATTGAAAGGTTCAATAATGAATTTATTAATTCTTTAAAAAGAGAACATCCATTTTTAATTTTAGCTGAACCATCATTAATATCTCTAACAAAACTAGTGAAAAAGAATTCTGAAAATATGTTCAATAAATTTACCACAACCTTAGATGAAGCAGTTGTACTTTATAATGCAATAGGTGAAATTCATTCAAATTTAGCAAAAGATAAATCAAATTCAATACAAGATTTGATGATACTATATTTTTTGCAACAAGTTATACAACCATATCAGTTTAGAGACGTATCAGATTTAGTTTATTCATTAATTACTGAGAGTTTAGAAAAAACAAGCCTAGGCAGAAAGAGTGCTGATGAACTAATAAGAACAAGCTTATCTCAATTTGAAAAGAAACTAAATTTTCAAATTATTCCAGAAACAAAACAACTAGTTTTAAAAAGAATTAATAAAATCAAACCACAAAGACAACGGTTTGAGAACTTTGAAAACCTTGCTTTCTTTTTCAATTCATTTCGAGCTTCATTAGAAAAAGCTTTAACAAGAATATTGCAAACTATTTTTGGCCCTGAGAAATTTCCT
Organism: Candidatus Gerdarchaeota archaeon; assembly: GCA_016839405.1. The sequence goes on from JAEOUJ010000013.1 coordinate 21,307, forward strand.
CGACCACCTGTAATTATGTGTGATATGTTACAAAAGATACCAAATGATATTCAAAATCTTTACACAATTAAACAATATATTGATCGTTTAACAAAAAGACCAAGTGGTCGTGAGCTATTCAATAACAGTACTTCTAAAGCATTAGAGAAAAATAGCAAATTGAAACAAATTTTACCAACACCTTTAGAGTTAGCTAGAACTGCTTTTAAATCAGGTTGGTTGAAACCAGTTGATCAGAAATTTAAGGAAACCAAACTTCCAACAAATCAATTCCTTTCTATGGAGGTAAAAATTTCATCTCTAAAATTACAAGGAAATTTAAGAGCTCTCCTTAGTGATACTACCGTTTTATCAAACTTGTGGACAAATTTTAGTGCAAAAATTATCGAGTCTCGCCAAAAAATTATCAGATCTGATTTAAATAAATTAGAAAACCAAACAAAAATTTCAGCTGGTGATGCGAGTGGTAAACAAAAATTTGGGGCTATTGTAAAAAGACTTAGAAACATAAGCCGATTATTAAACAATGTAATAGCTGGTGGTAAGATTAAGATGTTTACTTCTAGAAAGGATTTACAACAATTGGCTCAAGAGACCTCTAAAAATCTATTCCCTATTTTCAAATCAAATCCTGATAATTTTACAATAATACCTGATAATTCACAACTAAAGAAATTATCAAACATTAGTCCTCTTGTAGGAGATTTTCAAGATTTAATGCAAATATATGCTGCTTTATGGATTGCAGATTCAGATTATATTGAAAAAGTAATTGATAATTTATTCTGGTTAGGTTTGAATAAAACAAACGGAATTAATATTATAGATCCAAGTATTGATAAAAAAATAGATTCTAATTTAAAAAATGCTCATAAAAAAGATTCATTACCTGATAAAAAAGCAATAATAAGAGAAGCTATTGTTGAAGATGCAGTTCCTATTTTCACTAAAATGGTTAGGGCAGTTTTATCAGATTCATTTAGTAATTTTAAAGATGATAGAATAGTCATTTTTGACGAAAAAGATGAGGATTGGTATGTTTCTCTTGGTAAAGTTAATGCATCAAAAAATGCTTTAAAGAATGTTTTTAAAACCATAAAAGAGATTTCTTTATTCAAAGAAAGTGATGACATAACCGAAGTAAGATTTATTCTAACAAATTATTATTCACTTAAGAGAAATAAGGAATCTCAAACTTTAGAGGAATTCATTAGAAAAGCCACATTTATTTATCTAGGGAAGCGTGAAGTAAAAGCAATTGAATTCTTTAATGATTTGAATGAAAAATATATAGGAAAATCTGCTGCGGATATATTTTATTCTAATATACGTTCACTTGCTCAGATGATTCTTACACCAACAAATTAGAAAAAAAGTGAATAATTATCTATTTTTTATTTCTTGCCATTTCATTAATGCATATGCTCCCCATGCAGCTCTTTCTGGTGTTGGAAAACTTGGTATACCATTCTCTTGAAGGATTTTAATGGCGTTTTTCACTTTTTCACCTGCTAATAAGCAACCAATTATTGCTGTATTATGATTTTCTTTAGATATATTAACCATAACTTTTGCAACACCATTTATATCTGCATCTCCAGGTGGTACCATTATTGTAATTATAGTGTCAAATTCTCCTGATTGAGCTAAAGCTCGTAATGTTAATTCATATCGATCGGGATTGGCATCCCCTAATAAATCAAAAGGATTTTCTCTGGGACAAGCTTCTGGTAATTCCGTTAATTTTTCTCTTAAATTATCTGAAGGTTGATTCAATTCTAAACCTAAAAAATCTAAATTATCAGAAGTTAATACGCCTGGACCACCTGAGTTCGTGACAATACCGACTCTTTTACCACCTCGGTTAAGATATGCTGAAAGAACTTCGTAAGTATCAAATGCTTCATCTAGAGATTCTACCCAAATAGCTCCAGTTTGTTTAGCTACAGATTTATAAATTGTTGGATCCCCACCAAGAGATGCTGTGTGTGTCATAGCAGCTTTATTACCTGTTGCTGAACGACCCCCTTTTAAAAATATAACAGGTTTTATTTTTGTAACTTCTTTTAATGTTTCAATTAATTTACGGCCATGTGTTGCTCCTTCAATATACAAAAAAATGA
>JAEOUJ010000113.1 GCA_016839405.1 Candidatus Gerdarchaeota archaeon
ATTAGTGTACTTGCAATAGTACCTGAAATTATTCCTCCACCATCAAAGGAAAGAGCAATTACAGCCTGTAAGAATATACCAAAAAAGAGATTCACAGTTGTTTTCTTTCCCAAATTGGAGGTTGTTGACATTTAATTCACCATTTTAAAAGACATATACAAATACATGTGCAAACCACGTACCAATTATTGAAAGGTATTGACTTCTTTAGAAGTCAAATATTCGACTGCAAACTTAATTATTCGTTTTTAGTTACTGTTTCTGCTGCTTCCTCAGCAGCTTTTTGTGCAGCTTCTTTTACTTCTTTTTCTAGCACCTCCTTTGCTGCTTCTTCAGCAGCTTTTTTAGCAGCTTTAGATGCAACTTTCTTAGTTTCTTTTTCTACTACTTCTGTAGCAGCTTCTTCAGCAGCTTTAGTTGCTACTCGTTTACCGCCCCTTTCGACAGCTTTTTCAGCTGCTTTTTCAGCTACTTCTTTTGCAGCTTCTACTGCAGCATCCTTAACGATTTTTTCTGGTTCATCAACAGAAACAGTTTCTTTAATTGCATCAGATGCAGCTCTCTTAGCAGCTCGTTCAGTATCTAATTTAACAGCATCTTTTACAACAGTTTCAACTTCTGCAGCAGCCTTTTCTACAGCAGCTTTAGATGCTTTCTTAATTACGGAAACAGATTTCTCTTCTAGTTCATCTTCAGCTGCTTCTTTAGCTATTTGTTCAACCTTCTTTTTGGCATCTTCTACTTTTTTCTTTGTAGCTGCTTCTACTGCATCTTGCACTGCTTTTTTAGCTTCTTTTTGTTCAACACCGGGTTGTTCTGTTTTTACATTTTCTAATGTTTCTTTAACCACATCTGAAACTATTTTTTTCGCAGCTGCTTTTGTTGCTTTTTCTGTTTCTATTGTTGCAGCTTCCTCCGCAGCTTTTGTAGCAACTCGTTCATGTGCTTTTTCAGCTGCTTTAGTAGCTACATCTTGAGCAGCTTTTAATGATGCTTCTTTTGCAGCTTTTTCCGTTGCTTCTTCAGCAACCTTTTCAGCAACTTCATCTAATTTCTCAGTTGCAGCTTTCTTTGTTGCTTCTAATTCAGCTTCTTTTTCTTCAATTGCTTCTTCTTCACGTTTCTGGAAAGCATTACAAGCATCACGTAAACCAGTAAAAACAATTGTATCACCAGCACGTATTTTAGTTCGTCGTCTTGGTTTGAAGTAATGACCACCTGCTCTTTTAATTCCCAAAACTCTAATACCAAATTCATCCAAATAGTTTCCAGCAGGAACTGTTTTACCAATTATTAAAGATAACTCTTCAACAGCTTTTTCAAAGATATTTTCTGCTGATTCTCCAATAACAAGTTCTATTATTGGATGTGAAGGTAATTCAGCCATAACAATTTTAGCAATTTGATTTGCTGAATCAGATATATTTTCAGTAGCTATTATTATTCTTAATATACCTTGTAAAGCTGATATATCTTCTGAGATTGATTTTGATAAATTTAAGACAGCAGCTTCAGCTTTATTTCTTATGGAATCAACTCTTTTTTCCATATTTGTGACTAATTGAGCTAATTCTTTGTTATTATAAAGAACAGCACCATAAGCTAAATCAACCATGACTTCACTTGTATCTTTTAAAGCAATTAAGTAATCAACAAGATTATCAGTAATTGATTCTTCTGTAATAATCTCTTCGTCTTCTTCTGGGGGAGCTATTTCCTCTGTAGAACCACCAACTAACAATTTTAACAAGCTTATACCTGAACTTGATCCACTTGCTAATATAACATCACCAGCTTCAAGTATAGATGATTGATTAGGTGAAATTGTCCATTTACCCTTTCTTCTTAAAGCTGAAATTGCTATAGAGTAATTCATTTTTTCAATAACATCTTGAATAGAATAATCTTTCAAAATTGATTCTTCTGATATTTCTCCACGCATCAAATCCCTGGCAACCTTTTGTGAAAAATCTTTGATAATTTGATGTACATTAAATCCTTTAAGAAGGACATTAGCAATATCGGTTGCAGAATTTGCTATATCTTCACTTGCTTGTCCTAGAACAACAAGAGGTAAAGTTGCTTCAGCATCTCGTCCATCGCGGACTGCGACTTGCAAAGACATAGTTAATAAATAATCATAATGAACAACAAGATCTCTAAGCTCTTTTACTTCCGCAGCTAGTTCCTTATCTTCAAATATGACTGATGAATATGCTAAATCAACCATAATACTACAAAAGTCCTTAATTCGTTTTAAGGCATCTTTTGCAGAAATTGGTTCATAAGCTACTTTTGGCATAAGATCAATTATCCTATAATTTTTTTGCTAAAGGATGTTTAAACCACCCAAACTAATAAAGGATTTGTGATAGTTTAAAATATCACCTAAGATTGTTTTTTTGTAAGAACTATTTTAAAGTTCCCATAATTTAAAACTAATCATTAAGAATTGATTGAATTAATTAAAAATTATATCAATTTTATTGTTTATTATGTTCGTTATAATTATTATATATATTATTAATTTTCTTCCAAATTTCCTCTGTGGATGTAAAAATGGTATTATAAAGTTTTAAGTTAATGGTTCTTGCAGTTTCTTTTGTTATAAAACTAATTTCTTCAGGTTTTTTGTCATGATCTTCTTTATTTACGAAGAAATCAGTAATAGATGGCCAAGAATGATATTCAATAAATTCTACTTTTTTATTTTGTATGCATATACCTTTGTCATCGAAAATTATAGTGTCAATTGAATGTGTAAAATAGATGTATAATTTATAAGGAAAATATAAAACAAGCCAAAAACCCAGTAAAACAATGAAAGGAAGTGATGTATAGAAAAATTTCCCTCCATAATCTAATGCCATATAGATTAATCCTGATAACAAAAGAATTACTATTAATGTAATGAATAATAAACTCTCTATTCCAGCAGGCTTTAACACATAGCTTGGTGATTCTTTATAATCCTCCAATTATAACACCTATAAATTCATTTATCATGAAATTAGTTAAAAATTATTGGGAGATTTTTAAAATTAATTAAATAAGGAAAGGAATAATTGCTTTCCGCTCTTCTGGATAATCTTCAAAAGTCTCTTTATACCATTTATGGTTTGATATTGCTCTTGGAAAGAGGTTTGCTACTGTCCATAATGCAAAATACATACCAGCTAATGACCAGGTTAAAACTGCCCATCCTGCCCACTCTAGAATTTCACCCAAATAATTTGGACAAGAAAGACGCTTATATAATCCTCCATAGGGGATTTTATACGAATTATCGGTATCATCTGGTTTACGAAGGCTTCTTAAAATAGAATCAGAATGTTTGTTTATAAAATAACCAGCAATAAAAATCAAAATTCCAAGAATAAATTGTGGAGAATATAACCATGATATGCTATAATTTGCATTTGAAAGAGGATACATTAGAGAACCAGAATATAAGGGATCTGAAAATGTAAATAACCAACGCCCTTGAATATAAGCATTAATTAAATTAAACACAAAACCCATGGCTACAACAGTTAAGGTTATTTTCTTACCATTTCTAATTCTAAAGGGATAAATAAAAACACGATGAGTGTAATGAGTGAACCAAACAGCTAAGAAAACATAATGAACAATGCTTGTAAGTTTATCACTTAATATAAAACAAACAAGGATAACTAGTATTGTTGGTATTTCCATAATAAACCAACCAAGATGAGTGTTAATTGGAGGTCCCCATAATTTGCTTGTGTGACGGCCATAACCAGCTGTAACAAAAAACAACAAGATGAAAACTGCTACTGCGATGCCAAGTGAAACCAATAATAAAATTCCATAAAACATCGGTTCTTGTGGAAACCAGAGTCCAATATCCATAGTTGAAATCATCCTAATAGTTAGTAAAGATAGTAATATTAAGAGCTATGCCATCGCTCATTGAAGTAATTTTGATTCACTTCATAGACTATCTCTGTTTGTAAAAAGAAAAGCAAGTAATCAATTTTAAACTTTTCTTATAAGATAAATAAAATAAGAAATAACGCTATTAATGATAATAACTAACATATCTATGGGTCCGTTTTACCTTAAGTTGCACTGAGATTTGGGAGTTCCCCAACAATGAAGTGTGAAGAGTCATAAACGGACCTACAATTTTTTCTCTTTCTTTGCTTTTGAAATATTAGAATCAATAATTTTTTTTGCATTGGGGTTTTTCTCAAATCCAAGATATTTCCTTTTATGTTTTATACAAGCAACAGCAGTTGTTCCATTACCCATAAAGGGATCTAAAACCAGATCATTTTTTTCACTAGAATATAGCAGTAATTTTTCAATCAATTGATCAGGTAATTTTGTTGAATTTTTCATTTCTTTTTTAAGATACTCCCGTTTAATCTCAATAACATCTTCTGGATAATGATCAATTTTATTAAAATAATATTCTTTTGGATTCTTTACAATGAATAAAATATGATAATGACTTGTAACAAATTTCCTCTTTGTAAAAACACCAAATTGATATTTCCAAATCAAGTGATTAATTGTTATAAAACCAATATCATCAATAGCAATTAAGATATCTTTAAGATTTGTCCAACCTGAGAAAATATAAGCACTACCTGTTTCTTTAAGAATAGGGTAAATAACTTCAATCCATTTTCTTGTAAAATTAAAATAGTTACTTTTAGTTATTTCAGTATAACCAGAAACTACGTATTCACTATCTCTATTATATAATGCACTTTTACCATTGAATTCTATGCCAAATGGAGGATCTGCAATAATCAAATCTATTGAATTATCAGGAATTCTTTTAGGTATTCCTTCAATGCAATCCTCATAATAGATTATATCAGTTTCCAATTTTTAATACCACTTTGTCTATTATTGATTATCTTTATTATCTTCATTTATCTCTCTTACATAATACTTTCGCCTATCTCTCTACGAATCCTTCTTTTTCTAAAATAAAATTTTATTATTTTATTAATGGGAAATTAAAAATCAAAATTACAATAAGACTTTATTTAGAAGTCAAATAATCAACTCATATTTCATATAAAAACATGAGTTGTAATAGGAAATTAATCTAATATTAAAGTCCGAGTAAAATTATACATTAAAAGCTTGTCGAGGATTATATTATTTTGACAACAGAAGAAATTAGAGAACATATAATTGTCAAGGGTGCTAAACAACATAATCTTAAGGATATTAACCTAGATATTCCAAGAGATAAGTTAATTGTACTTACAGGTGTATCTGGTTCAGGAAAATCAAGTCTTGCTTTCGATACGATTTTTGCTGAAGGGCAAAGACGTTATGTTGAATCTCTCTCAGCGTATGCTAGGCAATTTATGGCTCAAATGAGTAAACCTGATGTTGAATCAATTGAGGGATTATCACCAGCAGTTTCTATTAGTCAAAAAACAACAAGTTATAATCCACGCAGCACGGTGGGTACTGTTACGGAAATTTATGATTTTTTGAGAGTTTTATTTGCAAGAATAGGTATACCATATTGCCCTAATTGTCATATAGAGATTAAAGCTCAAACAGTATCACGAATTGTAAAGCAAGTCCTAACGGATTATTTAGATCATGATATAATGGTTTTAGCACCCATAGTCCGTGATAGGAAGGGAGAATATCAAAAGGAATTGAAAGGACTTCGAGAAGCTGGTTATATTAGAGCAAGAATCGATTATGAAATCAAACGTCTAGATGAAATGTCTGATGAAGATATGATTCTTTCAAGATATTATCGACATACAATTGAAGCTATAATTGATCGAATTACAATAAGCAAAGATGAAGAAGATAGATTGGCAGAAGCCATTGAACAAGCAATTAATTTGAGTGATGGAATTGTTATAATCACTACACCTGAAGCTTCTGATTTGAAAAGACAAATAACATTGAAGAAAAAAACAGTAAAAGATATAGATGAAAAAATCAAAGATGAAAGACTATTCTCAATTCATTTAGCATGCCCAAAATGCGGTTTGAGTTTTCCAAAATTAGAGCCACGAAATTTCTCTTTTAATTCAATTCATGGAGCATGTGAGGAATGTAAAGGTTTAGGTACAACAATTGAAGTTGACCCAGAGATATTGGTTGTTAATAAAGAGCTTTCTTTGAGAGAAGGTGCATTAGCAGATTATGATATAACCAGAGAGAGATTTAGATTATCAAATATGCATCTTAAAAGGATGAAGGCGATTGTTGAAGGATTGGGTTTTACAATAGACACACCATTAAAAGATATTACAGAAGAACAATGGAATAATTTCTTCTATGGACCAAAGAAAGCAATTCGAGTTGATTATGAATTTTCATGGCAAGATAAAAGAGGTGGAATGGGTAAAGGAATAGCTAAAGTTAGATTTCAAGGATTAAATCCTATAATAATGAATCGTTTTAAAAGAACTTCATCAAATTACATTCGAAATTTCATAACTGAATTTACAGTTCCAATAAATTGCAGAAGCTGTGATGGCTCAGGTTTAAAGGTAGAAAGTAGATCTGTATTTTTTAAGAAAAAAACAATAGCTGATATCTCTGCAATGTCTGTTGATAATGCTTTAGATTTCTTTAATAATATTAAATTAACAAAAACAGAGAAGATAATTGCTCAAAGTCTAATGAATGAAATTCTGATGAGATTACATTTTCTTTTAGATGTTGGTTTGCCATATCTTACATTAAATCGCAGAGCAAATAGTTTATCAGGTGGAGAAAGCCAACGCATAAGACTTGGAACTCAGATAGGCTCGAGTTTAGAGAATGTTCTATATATACTTGATGAACCTAGTATAGGTTTACATAATAGAGATAATATGAAATTAATTAAAACTCTTCAAGAACTTAGAGATAAGGGAAATACAATACTTGTTTCTGAACATGATATAGATACAATGTTAGCGGCTGATTGGCTAATTGATATTGGCCCTCAGGCGGGTAATTTTGGCGGGGAAATTATTGGTGAAGGTCCTCCATCAAATATAGCTAATAAAGAGAATTCAATTACAGGTCAGTTTCTTGCAGGAAAACAGAAAATTAAAATGCCTGAGAGTAGAAGAAAGGGGAATGGTAAAATATTAACAGTAAAAGGAGCAGCTCAAAATAATCTTAAAGGAATTGATGTGGAATTCCCATTAGGATTGTTTATCTGTGTAACGGGAGTTAGTGGTTCAGGTAAGAGCTCATTAGTATCGGAAATTTTATGGAAAACATTAGCTAGAAATTTAAATAGAGCAAAAACAAAACCTGGGAAACATAAGGAAATTATTGGTGAGGAATTCTTAGATAAAGTTATAGAAATTGATCAATCACCAATTGGATATACTCCTCGTTCAGTACCTGCAACTTATTCTAAAGTATTAGATCATATAAGAGACCTATATTCATTATTACCAATGGCAAAAGCTCGTGGTTTTAAAAAAGGAAGATTTTCATTTAATACAAAACAGGGAAGATGCTCTGCTTGTAATGGTTTGGGTTATAATAGAATAGAAATGCAATTTTTACCTGATCTAGAAGTAGAATGTGAAGTATGCTTAGGAAAACGCTTCAGTGCAGAAACATTAGAGATAAGGTATCATGATAAGAATATCTACCAAGTATTAGATATGACAGTTAACAAAGCACTAGAATTCTTTGAAAACCACCCAAAAATTACAAAGATATTACTAACAATGCAAGATGTAGGTTTGGGTTATATTAAGTTAGGGCAATCTTCAACAACACTCAGCGGTGGTGAAGCACAAAGAATAAAAATATCACGAGAATTAAGCAAAAAAGCAACTGGAAAAACTCTTTATCTATTGGAGGAACCAACAGTTGGGCTTCATTCATATGATGTTAATAACTTATTAACTGTACTCAATCGTTTGGTGGAATCAGGGAATACAGTAGCTGTTGTTGAACATAATCTTGATGTCATTAAATGTGCTGACTGGATAATAGATCTCGGACCTGAAGGGGGAGATAGTGGAGGAAGAATTGTCTGTGTAGGAACACCAGAAGATATAGCAAAAAATGATAAATCATTTACAGGAATTGCATTGCGAAAGGTTTTGCATAAAGATATTTTAGTGAAGCCAAAAGATGTGAATGACCTGGAAAAAACCTCAAGAAATAGGAATAATGTTATCTCTATATTTGGTGCAAGAAAAAATAACTTGAAAAATATCGATTTAAAAATACCAAAAAACAAACTAACGGTAATTACAGGAATATCAGGTTCAGGCAAATCTTCTCTTGCTTTAGACACTCTTTTTGCAGAAGGGCAAAGAAGATTTGTAGAATCGTTATCAACTTATGCCAGACAATTTTTAGGTAGAATGGATAATGCCGATGTTGATAAAATTACTGGACTATCACCAGCAATAGCAATAGATCAAAAATCAGCTGGTAGAACTCCCAGATCGACTGTTGGTACTGTAACAGAAATAAATGATTATCTTAGATTGTTATTTGCTACAGTTGGCATTGCATATTGTCCCATTTGTGGTAAAGATATAAGTCCATTATCGTTACAAGAAATGGTCAAAAGAACTATCGAGTTAGGTGAAGGCACAAAAATTAAAGTTATTGCTCCTCTTATTAAAAAATCAAAAGGTAATTTCAAACCATTAATTAATGAATTAATTAAAGAAGGTTATAGTCGAGTTATAATAGATGAAAAACATGAAATGAATTTGGACGAAATATCTTTCATAGGCGAGGATAAAGGAATACTAACCAAAGATAAGGAACACACAATTGAACTTGTAGTTGATAGATTAATTATCGATAAGGGGGATAAGGGACAGCTTTTCGATTCAATAGAAACCGCGCTATATAAAGGAGAAGGTGTTGTTATTATAAAAGTAAATGGTAATGCACTTTCTTTTAGTAATAAACGACAATGTTTTGATTGTGGAGTGATTTTACCAGATAAATTTACTCCAAAGATGTTTTCATTTAATGCACATATAGGAGCTTGCGAAAAATGTGCTGGTTTAGGCGCTATAAAAACAATAGATCCAAAATTATTCATAATAGATCAAAATAAATCCATAAGACAAGGTGCAATTGGACCAATAACTGAAAACAAACATGAAGGAAATTGGATGGTATCATTAATAAAAAGCATGGGAGAACGATTTGGTTTTACTCTTGATACTCCAATAAAAGATTTGACAAAAGAGCAATATAACATTCTATTGTATGGGACAGATAAAAAATTCACAATGAAAAGGGATGTTCAACGAAAAAATTACTCATATACATATGAAAGAGAGCGAGATTGGAAAGGATTAATTCCTGTTTATGAAGGATGGTTAGCTAAAACCACATCCATGTGGTGGATCAATCAAATGGATAAATATGTAAGAGTACAACAATGTCCAGAGTGTAAAGGAACAAGATTAAAACCTGAAATATTGGCAATTCGTGTTGGTGGATTAAATATCTATGATATAACTAGATGCTCGATTACTGAAGCATATGAATTTTTCAAGAATTTATCATTTGGTGGAGCAAATCAAATAATTGCTGAGGGATTAATTGAAGAAATTTTAGATAGATTGCAATTTCTTGTTGATGTTGGATTAGATTATTTAACTTTAGATAGAGAAGCTAGAACACTCTCAGGTGGAGAAGCACAAAGAATTCGATTAGCAACTCAAATTGGTAACAAACTAGTTGGTGTTTTATATGTTCTTGATGAACCAAGTATTGGTCTTCATCCTAGAGATAATGACAGATTAATAAAAACTTTAACTGATTTACGAGATCTTGGAAATTCAGTTTTAGTTATTGAACATGATGAATCAACAATTAGAGCTGCTGATGAAATAGTAGATATGGGACCTGGTGCTGGAGTAAATGGAGGAAATATAGTAGCTCAAGGCTCTTTAAATACAATAATTAAGAATGAAAATTCTATAACTGGAAGTTATTTAAGTGGAATAAAAGGAATAAAAATTCCAAAGAATAGACGGGAAGCTAATGGTTATTTAACAATTAAAGGGGTTTCTCATAATAATTTGAGAAATATAAATGTAACTTTTCCATTAGGTGTATTGAATTGTGTTACTGGTGTGAGTGGTTCAGGTAAAAGCTCATTAGTTATTGAAACACTATATCAAGAACTATCTAGAGAATATCATCGATCTAAACAAGAAATTGGTAAATTCAAATCAATTGATGGGTTAGAGTATCTTGATAAAGTCATTATGATAAATCAAGATGCAATTGGTCGCACTCCAAGATCTAATCCTGCTACTTATACGGGATTGTTAGACCATATACGTGAATTATATTCAAAGTTACCTGATTCTAAGATGAGAGGTTTTACTCCAGCAAGATTTTCTTATAATAATTCTCGTGGAAGATGTCCTATTTGTCGAGGGCGCGGTATTAAGGAAATCGAAATGTTATTTCTAAGCAATGTTGAGATTGTATGTGAAGAATGTGATGGTAAAAGGTACAATAGAGAAACCTTGCAAGTTAAATATAAAAATAAGAATATTGCTGAAGTTTTAGAAATGACCATTAAGGAGGCAATTCCTTTCTTTAAAAATCAACCAAAAATCTCAAAGATACTAAATGTAATGGAAGATGTTGGTTTAGAATATTTACAATTAGGACAATCCGCAACAACTCTATCAGGTGGGGAAGCACAAAGAGTAAAATTAGCTTCAGAGCTTTGTCGTCCACAGACAATGAAAACCTTATACGTTCTTGATGAACCCACTGTTGGTTTATCTGCTTATGATGTTCACAAATTACTGGAAGTGCTTAATAAATTAGTGGATACTGGTAGCACAGTAATTATTATAGAACATAATTTAGATGTAATTAAAAATGCTGACTGGATCATTGACCTAGGGCCTGAAGGTGGCGAACGAGGTGGCTTATTGGTTGCTGAGGGAACACCTGAAACGATAAGTCAAGAATCGAAATCAATTACTGGAAAATATCTAAAAACGGTTCTAAATTAATTTTCTTAATAGTTTCTCCTTACTCCTTAGTTTGTTCTTTTATATAGAAAAATTCTGTATTTAATTATAGATATTAACAACATTAGATGTATAAAGTAGTTGATTTCCACATGGAAGAAACTAAACGTGAAAAAAATAACGAAAAAGTTCATGAAATAATCCCAGATGATTTTAATAATATTTTTTCAGATGATCAACCAACTTGTCCAGCATGTGGAAGTGATAATGTTTATGGAATAAGTCGTGTTGTTGGATATTTCAGCAAAATAGAAAATTGGAATAGTTCAAAAAGAGCTGAATTAAAGAGAAGACAAAAGGGTAAATATTGGTACGATGAAGAATAATTATAATTTATTTGTGCCGTTTGTTAAATCCCATTTTGGTCTTCCATAGTATGAAAACATATTGACGTCAGCTTCAGCTTTTTTAAGATATGACCATAAAACTCCTTTATGCAATGCAATATGAGTTATTAATTTTGGTAGGAAATGTGCCCAAGATCTAAATTCTGAATTAGGTTCATAAAATGGACGTAGATTCTTTTTTGATAATAATTCATTATTCATGCCTGTAAAATAATCGTGAAGATATTTACAATTTTCATCAAATGCCTTTAAAACATCCTCAACATTGCTTTTATTCATAATTTCCTCTAATTTACCTGCCTCTTCACCAGATGGGAGTTTTCCGGAATAAATATCAACATCAATTCTAGGAATTTGAGCTATGTGATTGATAAGTTCCAGCACTGTTCTTGTTTCGGGAACCAATTTTGAATCAAACGGAATGTCTTTTGTATATTCTATTAATACTCTAACTTCTTTTGCTTCATCATTAAAGAAATCAATAAGTATTTCACTAAAGTTTTTCATGTATTTAATTTTGATTAACAAGTTTAATTTTTTTCGATTAAATATTCAAAATTCTTTATTCATCCTACAAACCTTTTAAAATAATAAAATCATATTATGAAAATATTAAAAGAGCGCGTGTAATTTATGTCCAACTGGGATACATCAATAAGAAGATTTGCCGAATCGCAAAAAAATAATGAATATATTGAGATATGTAATTGCCATAATCCTGAAAGATTTTTAAGATTTGATGTTAAATCTCAGAAATATTATGGAGCAGAAGGTTGTAATAAGGAGTTTCTTTGTGCAAGACTTCAAATTAATAGGCACAAAATAATCATTTTTACAAAGAATCAAAGATTAGTAAATCCTCATTTAGTTCTTAGAAAAAGGGATCAAAGAATTGTTAAATCGCCATCAGATCAAACCTTAGATCAATATTTCAAATCTTAATTCCTTGAATCATAAAATTAAGATTTAATTAATGGTAAACAAAATTCAATTGTATAATTTTCACTACAATTATTACAATGATAATTTGCTACTAATTTTTCACATTTTAATCCTGTTTTTGTGGTTAATTCAATTACATATTTTCCTGAACAATTATTACATTTTTCAGGTATTACTAGTATAATTTTCTGTTTTTCATTTAATTCAAAATTTTTTATATAAAATTTACCTAAATCATAAAATTGTATTTCATCAAGTAATTCTTTGAAATAATCCATAGTTTGCTTTTTACGTAATAACGCTAATGATTTGCCTGTTTTGGTTAGCATAGTTTTTGGGGCAGCTGATGCATATGTTAATTCTCTACTTAAATTTCTAATTATGCTATCACTAAGATTATTACCTCTTAATGTCATTTTTGTGAAATAATTTGCTATACCAAAGACACCTAGTTTATCCAATCGATCTGCATCATGAACAATTTGACAATTAATATCACAATTTATATTATCATTATAAAGTCCAGAAATAGCATTTTGAATTTGTTTAATATCTTGTTTAGATAAGCTCTCTTTAATAAGTAATTTCTCAGCAATTTTTGATGAATATGATTCTTCTGAAACATCATCTGCATGATATTTACCTAAAACAAATTTGCCTGTATCATGCAAAATAGCAGCTATAGTAGGAACAAAAGGATTAACTCCATCCTGAATTGCTATATAATAAGCAATCTTTCCTACACGAAAAGAATGATCCCAGAGGAAATCCGTTTCAAATTGGGGTGTATTTTCATTATAATCAGCTTCAGCATCGTGGATTAATTTGTGAGCTTTTGTTAAAAAATTTGGTAATTTATTTGAAACTAAAGAAGAGAAAGTAAAATCTTTATGTTGTTTCTGTTCTAACTGTAATTCATTTCTTAAATTTGTTATTTTCTTAAATAAATTATTTTTTAATTCAGAATCTGTTACTAATGATATAAAATGAGCATCAGAGTAGGCATGCAATGCAAGGAACTTAATATTCAAATTCATCCATTTTTCTGCTTCTAATTGAAAGTACTTTATTGCTAATTCACTTAATTTGTTATATGATTTTGAATTTAAAAAATCCTCATTCTGAATTGATGAATTTAAAAGAAATGCTAAAAGGAATCCTGCTTGATAATACATTTCACAATTGAAAAATTCCTTTGAGAGAAGTAATCCTTTTTCCATAATTTCTTCATTAATTTTTTTGAAACTATTTTCTTTGAAATAATTATGAATTTTTATATCTAAATCTATTTGAGGTTCTCTTTTATGTTTGATATTATTTTTAAAATTGAATAAAGAAATTTCTTCTAAAGGTAATCTTTCTTTTAATTTGCTGAAATCTTGACGATTATTTATACTAATAAAGATGTTTTTTGCTAGATTATTTTTAGATGGTTCGATTGAAATAAAAATTATTGATGTTACTAATCGAAATATATCATCTGCTCTGCTTCGTTCATTAAAAGCTAACAATGGAAGTACTGTTTGTAGTTTTTTATAATTAAAAGCAAAAATTAATGGTTCAATTTTTCCATTTTGCCAATATGGAACACTGATGGAATAATTATCTAAATTTTCAATCAAATCTAAAAATACTCGTTTATTAATAAGAGGAACATCAACAGGAGTTACTATAACAAATTGATTACTAATAAATTTAAAAGCTGATATTAAACCTCGAGCAGGACCAGAACAAAGAATATTTGAATCATCTATTTCTACTCTAATTAATTCTTTTACTTTACCTGGTAATTTCTTAATAGCTTCAGTGTAAAGTAATTTCTGATTTTGATTGTTTGTTATTATAATTATTTCAGAACATATTTCAGAGATATTTGTAATAACCCTTTCCAATAATGATTCATCTTTTGAAATTTGCAGTAATGCCTTATCTTGCCAAGATTTTCCTAGTTGTTGAAATCGATTACTAAAACCGCCAGATAAAATTATACCTGTAATTGCTTTATTTGCTATATTACTATTAATCATTAAACTCAAATTAAGAAAGATATAAACACTACTAAATTTTTTTGTTTAGAAAGAAAAATGGAAAGAAGAAATTAAACTTTCCTTCGCCTTTCACTGCGTGTTCGAGTTTTTGGAGGTTTCTTTTTGACTTCATCAGAAATTCTTTTCATGTCGACTTCTTTTTCTTTTTCTTCTTCAGCTTCTTTTTCTACAACATCCTCTGCGAAATATGCTTCTTCAATTTCTTTATCTATCTTTTTCTTATCATCCTCTCGGTCTCGCATTTTAATGATTGTATCGGATACTTCTGCCTTTTTAATTTCCCGACCGATGGTGAATAGTATTGATCCTAATACTATAAAGACAAAGAAAATAGCTACAAGAATAATTGCAAATAAACCAAAATCAGGTATTTCTGACCATTGTTCTTGAATTGGAAGATCTTTTAAAAGCCAAGCAATCATATTCTTCCACAATTTAGCATTATCAAAAGATTCAAACCATGTTATTGTATCATTTTCAATAATTTCTAAATCACTGAACATTATCGCTGAAGCACATGAAATTGCTTTGCTATTATATGGAATTATTTCTTCAGAAGCTAAAATTGTATATTTACTAGTACCGCCACCAAAAGGAACTTCACCATTTGAATTAAGTTCATAAGCGGTTCTTGATGTGTTAACTATAAAATTAACATCGGGGTCACTACTTCTAATGATATAATTTGTATGGAAAATTAATTCTTCAATTGGATCTTCATCAGGAAGACCATTTATGATTGGATGTGTTGTATCAATTGTTTCATTAGTAATATGTATAAAACGTTCATCACTGTAAAGGTTATTAAAATCATCAAGAAGGACAATTTCTCCAGTATTGAAACTTAATGATCCATATGTATCTTCACCCTCTTGTATCGATATTCCCATCATATCATTAATGTATTGTAAATTGCTTGAATAATTTCTCATTTCTTCTTCAAAGAAATAAGGATTCGCTAAATAAAGTATGGATCCACCATCTTGATAAAATTCTGTTATTGCACGTTTTTCCAAATCACTAAATCTACTTCTTGTTGCATCAATATAAGGAGCTGGTAGTATGAGTAAATCTGCTCCACGCAAATTAGTTAAAGTGAAATTTTCTTTATTTATATGTATTTCAGCTTCAAATTCAGTTTCAATTAATTGTAAAGCTGATTGCAAATGAGTGTCATTAAAACGTTGTTCATGTGCAACATCAAAAATTATTACTGGATCAATTCCCTTATAACCTTGAACATTAGTGGTATCAGATAAACTGCTAAGTGTTAAGATTAATGAAATGCTGAATAGCATGAAAATTATTGGAGCAAATTTCTGGGATTTCATTGTCATCAACTACAATTAATTCTAAAGCTTAATAATCTTAATTATCGAATTCAACCTCAATTATATGCTTTTTAACTTTTTTGAAAAATTAGATATCTATGCTATTAAATTCTTTTCATATAAAGTAAATTAATAATAAAAATGGTTATTTAATAATAACAGTAAATTTAAAGGAGAATAAAAATAACGACAAAACAGTGATTTAAATGGTAACCATTTTTTTAGCAGTAACTGGTACTCAAGGTTCAGGAAAAACAGTCTTCACTGATGTAGCTAAAGAGAAGTATAAAATACCAACATTTAGACTAGGTCAAATTATTGTAGATGAATGTCAAAAAAGAGGATTAGAACTCAATAGTCGAAATATGGGGAAAATGGCTACAGTTTTACGATATGAATCAGGTGACCAATCAATTGTTCGTAGAGCACTTCCTGATATTAAGAAAATGGCGGAAATTAGTCCAGAATTGATGCTTATAGATGGTGTTAGATCTTTTACTGAATTAACATTTTTAAGAGAAGAATTAGGAGAAGTAATTTTAGTTGCAATTATTGCATCATTAAAAGTACGCAAACAAAGAGTAGAAGCTAGAAAAAGAATTGATCATGAAAATACAGGTGATTTTGAGGAAAGGGAACAACGTGAGTTGGGTTTTGGATTAGGGGATGTAATTACAAAAGCAGATTATTATATCTTAAATGAAGATATAACCAAAAATGAATTCATAGAGCAAATAAACAAATTATTAACTAAAATCCTTAAAGAATCAAAGAAATAGCTTAGTTAACCTACGCTGATAGATCAGCATAAGCTAATTTTAGTTTATTTACCAACTATGTTTTTTAATTTTAGCAGTAGCGCCAAAACCACAGCTAGCGCATATTGATTTTTTCATGTTATAAGCATTCTTGCCACAGCGTCGACACCGCATATGAGTTGGTGTTCTGTTTTTCTTACCCTTACTGGGTGTACCTTTGCCCATTTTATATCACCTAAAGCGAACTTGAATTGATTTTTTATTTACCTATTGTTGGAGGTGGACTTATAATAATTACATTATCGCCACGTAAAATGATCGTTCCTAATGATGTATTTTCGCCTTCATCAATAATTTCCTCTGCATCTTCTAGAGTTAAATTAAGATGAGCATCATAATTACGTAATTTCCCTCGTAATTGTCTTCCACCTTTCAATTTCACTAATACAATATTATTTAATGACATTGAAAGTAAATCCATTGGTCGATCTTTGTTAAGCCGTTTTTCTTTGGACATGCTTTTTTATCTCCAAACAGATAATTTTGTTTATCTAATTTTTTTGAAACCTCTCAGTTTTTAAATTCTTTCTTTATTATTATACTAATATTATAATAATTGTTGCTGAGGTTATTTTTCTGGTATTTATCTTTATTTGAGCTTAATTAACTTTTGCAAAAGTTAAAAAGTAACAAATATAGACGATTATCATTAGCAACCTTGGTGATATGGAAATAATGGAAATACTAAAACGGCATGCTTTAAGAAAAAGTGATTTAAAAGAATTAAAAGAAAACCTACAAAAGATTATTGGTAATGAAGTTGAAAAACTCTTTATTAAAGGTGCAGAATTAGTTGAAACTGAAAAAGGGCTATTGTATGCTGAAAATAAAGTGATTCTTGCTTTCAAGATAAAAGAAACAATCCTTCCAAGCTTAAGAGCACTTAATGATGATATAGTACATTTACCATCAATAACTGTTGATATGGGTGCTGTTCCTTTTGTTACAAAAGGAGCTGATATAATGGCTCCTGGTATCACTAAAATAACTCCGGGGTTAAATAAGGGATCCTTTGTAACAATCATCGATGAAAATTTTGGTAAATCATTGGCAATAGGGGAATTACTATTTGATAGTGATGAAATTACAGATATAAAAAAAGGGAAGGTTATTAAAAACCTTCATTATGTTAATGATGATATCTGGTTATTGAAATTATAAATTAACATAATCTAACAGTTTCAAGAACATCTGGTGCTTTAGTTTCTATTTTAAGCATTTTATGGAGAGTAGAAGCTAATGATACGCATTTTGACTTTTCACCATGAATAAGGAATAATTTTTCTGGTCGAGGATTAGCTTTTCTTGCAAAATTTAATAATTCCTTACGATCGCTATGACCTGAAAAAC
>JAEOUJ010000114.1 GCA_016839405.1 Candidatus Gerdarchaeota archaeon
AAATTCCAATTCTTAGTTTTTTTAACTACTCGTTCTTGTGATTCAATTTTCTTGTAAGCTAAATTTGCTTTATAAACTCGTTCTTTAGCTGTTCCAAAACTATTCTTCCCACGTTCTAATTGATTCTTAGCAGATTCAACTCTTTTTTCTGCTAATTTTATTCGTTTCTTTTGCGCATCAACTTTTTTCTTCATTTTTTCTAATTCTTTCTTATATTGTTCTTTCTCTTTTTGATCTTCTGGATTTTCTTTTTCGCTAAATTCTTTATATTCGTTTTTTATTTCATTGAACTTTAATTCTTGTTCTTCTAGAATTTCTTTCTTTGTATTTAGATTCTCTTTTAATATTTCTAGACGATTTTCCTTTTGTTGACGATTTAATTTAGCTTTTTCAATACGCTCTTCAGCTTTCATTTTTCTTTCTCTAAATTTTTGCAATCTATTAGCATAGGTTTTTGATATCTGTTTTATATGATTGCAAATGATTGCTGCTTCCAAATTAGCTGTTACAGCTGTTTCTTTTTTAAGAAAATCTGGATCTGATTCACTAACATCTGATTCTTCTAATGAGTTTGCAACAGCATAAGTTGCATGAAAAGTACGAAATATCTTTGCTGTTAACCCTTCAACAATGTCACTTAGAAAAGCATTAACATGTCTACTACCAATATCTGAAAAGATTTGTGGTTTCTCTTCACCAGATTCTAGAGCCTTTTTAATTAATTCATTTAGAACAGTTATTACTTCATCAGGAAATTCGTCTGTTTTATTCCATTCTACTGAATCTTTACCTAGAAAATTAAATGTTACATTATTACCTTCAATTGTTACATGTTCAGGTCTAAGTGTTGTTGCACCAATTGTATCAGCTTCATCTTCATCTTTTTCGTCACCTACACGCATATTGATTTTATCAATAATATAACAAGCAGTAGCAACTTTTCTTAACCTTTCATCATCACTTTTTATTTTTTTAATAATTTCTTCTCTAATTTTCTGAAGATTATCACCCACTAGGTTTGCCTTATCAAATTTCTCAATTTCACGATCTTGTTTTATAGGTGTATTATCTGATAACCAAACATATTTCACTTTTCCAGATAGTTTATCATCCCATTTAGCAATCCAAAGACATTCTGGTTCCCAAACTATTTCTTTCCAATTCCCAGGAGGAACTTCAGCATTTGGACTTAAATTTAAAACTATATCTTCAGCTTGCGGACCTTCTTTCCATTTACCTCTCATTGGGTGTTCTCCTCTACCCATGAAAATACTGCTTGGTTCAGCTGTATAATTTGAAATTTCAGCTTGTTCGCCATTTAATATTGCTGAACCGTAATGAGCTTTTTCTTTTTCTCGGATTTCCTTTCTTTTTTCTCTCTGATCTTTCTTTTCTTCCTTAGTTAAAGCTTCTCGAGCTTCACGTTCAGCTTCGATAAAATCGATTACTTCAGAGAAATCAATATTATCATCAGTTAATCCTTTATAACCAAGCTCTTTGCTAAAATCTTCAAAAAAATTTTTACAGAAAATTTCATCCTCTACATAAGGAGTTGAAAGTTTCTTTACCCATGCAACAGCCATTTGTTCTTGTTTTGGTGTTAATTTGTGTGGTTTACCATCTATTTCAATTTTTAATTCTTGATATTCTACATCTATAAATTTAACACCATTATGAATTAGTTCTTTAATCTCTGCCATTGATTTTCCTCACACAAGAAATCTTTAACTATCATTTTTAAAAGCTACGAAATCAAGCTAATTATAAAGTTAAAAATTTTTAGAAACTAACGTATTTCACAAACCTCAAATTGATCCTTAATTGTGTTCATGGCTTTCTCTAAAACAGATAATCTATATGGTTCTAATTTCTCAAACTCTTTATCTAAACATCTTAATGGTCGAAATTGTTGAATATAGAACCTTCTAGCTCCTTTAATCATCTTAGCTATAATTGGCAAATCTTTTTCTGGATCAACTATTGTTGGTGCTACAGTAGTTCTGAATTCATGTTCAATTCCTGATTCAATTATGATTTTGATTGTTTCTTTTATTTTCTTTATATCAATTGTTTTCCTAGTTGCTTTTTCATATTTCTCCGGTGTAGCTTTAACATCCATTGCTATATAATCAAGTAATCCTTCATCAAGTAATTTCTTGACAACTTCAGGATGATTGCCATTTGTATCAATTTTTGTTTTCAATCCCATATTTTTTAGGATGCGTAAAAATTTAGGTAATTTTTTGTTTAATGTTGGTTCTCCGCCAGTTATTGATACTCCATCTAACCATTTACTCTTTGCTCTATTATCTATCTCTTCTAGAACTAAATCAATATCATAACTCTTAACTGACTTTGGATCTATTAAATCTGGATTGTGACAATAAGGGCAACGAAAATCACATCCAGCTAGGAATATACTATCAACAATTAATCCTGGCCATTCAATTAGTGATCCTTGTTTGTATCCCTTAATTTCAAGATCCGGCATAATTAATAACTCATCTCATTACATTTTAAGCTCTTTTTGAATGTCATTAATTGAAGGAACATCTCCTCTCCATGCTTTTATTTCTGAATCATCTTCATCAGTAATGATTATTGATGGTGTTGATAAAACATCAAAATAAACAGCTTCTGAGAG
>JAEOUJ010000115.1 GCA_016839405.1 Candidatus Gerdarchaeota archaeon
CAAATATGACTTTATGGTTAGATGAGTCACAACATATAGATCGAAAATGTGGTGGAGAAACTATTGCTTATAAAGAAGCTTTAGAAAAAAGAATTGATCTAGAAACTTTACTTGATAGATTTCACAAAGTGCGAGATAAACAAATAGAAGTACTTAACAAAATTCCTGAAGATCAATGGACAGAGAAAAAATCAAATACTAATTGGGGTAGTGTAACTCTTGAATTTATTGTCACCAAATCCATTCAACATACTTTAGAACATGGAAACAAAATTTTACGAAATGCACTCTTTTGGGATAGTTATTTAAGCCGATTAGAAAGAAGTTAATTTCACCTGATTTTTTCTTTTTTTTCTTTTAAAAATTGTAGGTAAGAATAGTATCACTTACCCACACATTTCCCTATTTTCGAAATAGTTTCGATAAAGGTTTTAAATTAAAATAATATTGAAAATAAGATACTCTAAAGAAGGATTAAATCTATGACCTATATTATTACTGGTAAAGGATTAACTATAGAAGATGTTGTAAATGTAGCACGACATAACGAAAAAGTTGAATTGCATCCTGATGCAATAAAAAAGATGCAAGCATGCAGAGATATGCTTGAAGAGAAAATAAAAGCAAGAGAAGTAATGTATGGAATAACTACAGGGATTGGTGAGTTTTCGGAAACATTCCTCAATGAAGAGGAGACTTTGTTATTCCAAAAATATTTAATTTATAATCATGCCGCAGGCATTGGCAAAGCAGCCCCTATTGAACATGTTCGAGCTGCTATGCTAGGTCGTATTAATGTTCTTGCACAAGGTTATTCTGGTAACAGAGTGATTATTGCTGAAACATTAGTTGAGATGTTGAATAAAGGTGTTACTCCAGAAGTTATGGAAAAAGGTTCTGTTGGTGCTTCTGGGGACTTGTGCTCTATGTCTCAAATTGCTCTACTACTTATGGGTGAAGGGCGAGCCTATTATAAAGGTAAATTAATTCCTGGTAAAGAAGCTATGGATAAAGCAGGCATTAAAATCCCAGGCTTAGAACCTAGGGATGGTTTAGCAGCTATTAATGGTTCCAATTTCCTTACAGCTATGAGTGCTCTTTGGCTTTATGATGCTTTAAAATTCTTGAAGCAAGCTGAAATTGCTTGTGCAATGACGATTGAAGCTTTAATGGGTAATATGAAACCTTACACACCCAAGTTGCATGAAATTCGTGGCTTTCCTGGAGCTATTCGATGTGCAAAATCTCTAACTAAATTATTCAAAGGTGGAGATTTGTATGAAGGCAAATTGAAAGTAAAAGTTCAAGATGCTTACTCAATGCGCTCTGCACCTCAAGTTATTGGTGCTGCTCATGATACACTTGCTTGGGCTCGATCTCAAGTAGAAATTGAGCTTAATGGTGTTGGTGATAATCCTGTTTTCTTCACCGAAGAAAAATTACAGTTAACTGGTGCTAATTTCCAAGGAACTCCAGTCTGTTTACCAATGGATATAGCTGGTGCTGCTATTACTATGGTTTGTGTCATGTCTGAAAGACGAATGAATAGGTTAAATCATCCTGCATTAAGTGTTGGATTACCTCCTTTCTTAACAAAAGGTGCTGGAATGATGTCAGGTTTAATGCTAAGTCAATATACAGCTGATATGCAAATTGTAGAGATGCGAATTCTATCCATGCCCGCAAGTATTCAATCAATCCCTGCAGCAGCAGATCAAGAGGATTTTGTTTCAATGGGTATGAATACAGCTTTAAAGAACAACCAAATACTTGATAATGCTTATGGTGTTTTGGGTATTGAGTTCATGGCTGCAGCTCAAGCTTTGGATTTTAGGGATTTCAAATTTGGTAAAGGAGTTACCAAAGCCAAAGAAGTCATTCGAAAACATGTCAAGTTTCTAGATGAAGATAGACCATTATTTGATGACCATAATACTATGAAAGAACTTGTTAAATCTTGTGAAATCCTTGAAGAAGTTGAAAAAGAAGTTGGCAGCTTAGATTGAAAGGATGATTATTAAATGGGTTATTTACCCATTCCTTTTCTTTTCTTTAAATTACTCCCATATAGAGAGAAATAGTTAAATAATATCTGTTTTTGTTTTTTAATTGTGAATTATCATGTGGGATCGCGTTCACTAATAACACTACAAATAGAAGATTACTTAATATAAGATTTAATCCCACTTCTAAACCAAAACTTTTGTCTATAATAAAAAACCTAAGACAACTGTATAAATCAATTTTGAGGTGTTTCAATTGACAAATGAGGAAGCAAAGAAAGTAAAAATTGGTAGATCTGCAGGATTCAGAGATTTCTATCCAGAAGATTTTGCTAAATTAGATTTTGTGTTACAAACTATGCGTAGAATCTCCAAGGAATTTGGTTATGAAGAATATACAACTCCTTATGTTGAATTACAAAAATTATACGAATTAAAATCAGGTGAGGAAATCGTTGGTGATACCTTTAAAATTGAAAGTAGAAGTGGGCAAAAATTAGTGTTAATTCCCGAATTAACACCTACACTATCTAGAATGTTAGCAGAAAGACAACAATATTACACTAAACCAATAAGATGGTTTGTTTTACCAAGATGTTATCGAGATGAAACACTTCAACGCGGTAGAGTAAAAGAATTTTGGCAATATAATATTGATATTTTAGGAATGGATGAAATTTATGCCGATGCAGAAATAATTGCCATTCTTGTTAAGATTATCCGAGAATTAGGCCTTTCAAAAGAACAATTCATCGTAAGAATCAATGATAGAGCATTTATGCAACAATTTATGGATGCTATAGGAGTGAAAGATTTCTTATCAGTTATCCGTATTTTTGATCGAAAAGATAAATTACTACAAGAGCGAGTGCAAAAAGAATTAGAAGAAAAGGAAGGCCTAGATGAGAAAGAAGCAAATGATGTAGCGTTAAAAATAAGACAACATGGAGTAGGTACTCAAAGTACTTTTTTTAGGATTGTTCCTAAAACAATCACAACAGAATTCATTTTTAAAAATTACAATTTACTTCGTGAAGAATCATTTAAGGATGCATTGAAGCTTTATAGCTTAAATGAAAATCAAATTGATATATTATATCAGCTTTCGGAACTTAAAGAAGCACCAAGAGATTTCCTTAAAAAAGTAAAGAAAATCGCTTCAATTGATAACATCAAAGATATGCTAAAGGACATGGAAGAATTAGCTCAATTACTAGAAAATTTTGGCATAACAGACTATGTATTATATGATGGTAGTTTAGCTAGAGGATTGGATTATTACACAGGAATTATATTTGAAGCATGGAGTAGAAAAGGTGTTCTTCCTAGAGCTATTGCAGGTGGAGGACGTTATGGTGATTTGGTTGCTGAATTAGGGGGTCAACCATTAACAGGAACAGGTTTAGGTTTCGGTGAAACAGTCATTATGGAGCTAATGGATGAATATCAGGTGAAATATCCAAAGAAAACTTCATGTGATGTCTATATTGCACCAATAAATTTGGATGATCTTTCAATTGTTATTAACCTAGCAAATAAATTGCAAGCTAATGGATTAAGAACAATCCTAAATGCATTCGATTGGAGGATTAAACGTCATTTTGAAAATGCTGAAAAAACCGGTGTAGATTGGATACTAATAGTTGGTAAAAAAGATCTAGTTAATGATTCTGTGACATTAAGAAATATTGTTAGCGGAGAGCAAGAAACAATTCCTCTTAAGAAAATTGTAAATACGCTTGTAAGGAAATTAAAGAAATAGCTAATTTATGGGAAATCTCAATACTATTTCTTTAATAACTGATTATTAGAGGCATTTAAGAATAAATATTACCACAGTTAATAAGAGAATAAGGGTAATTGTAATCTCTTAAAAAATCTAAATGGTTGATACAAGAGTGGTTAATCTCAGAACAGAAAAAATCAGATGTATTTTATGTAATAAACATTTAGCTGTTTTGGCTCAATCGACAAAGGAATTACATATTTGTGCAGAATGTCAGGCATATTTTTGTCCTGATTGTTTAAAAGCAATTAGAAATTATGATCTTTGTCCAGCTGCAAGTTTGTTAGGGGTTAATGATCATAAATTAAGAATTTTGAAAATGTTGCCACCAAAGATTATGCAAAACACAAAGCAAGTTGCACAAATAGAGGAACCACCTAAAACAGTTAAGATAATTACCAAAAAAAATGTGAAAATCTTGGATAAAAGCACAAAGATTAAAGAAAAAAGCAAATAGGAATGATTAACTGTGATTGTAAAACCATTTATTGCAACAGATATTGGAGAGTTTCCTTTAAAAAATAATAAAACGATAAAAAATGGTGATAAGCTAAGACTAGTTATTTCAATGGAATCTTCAGATCCTGCAAAACTAAATTTAACTGTAGTTGAGATAAGAAATCCATTAGAAAAAAGAGTTGTTACAGGAAAAATACCTGAAATTGATTACTCAAAAATTGCTTTTTTAGATGTAATTATACCAGAAACATGGATTGGTGGTAGATATACAGTAAGAGTTCTTGATGTTACTAAAAGAGCTTTATGCATTAGTTCTTTCATGGTTGAACCTATAACGCAATTACAAAAGATAATAACTAAACAATTCTTAACTCCTAACTGGCAAATTCATTATAGATTATGGGCAAGAAATCCTACAGATAAATCAATCGGTAATTTTTCAGCTTTCGTAGCATTGCCATTAACCATAACGCCACAACAAATAGTTAAAGGTATTTCAATAAAACCCAGCAATTTAAAAATTTCAACTGATGTAGATGGTAATCAATGGGTGCATTTTAATGTTGAAAGAATACCTCCAACAAAGTCTGTTGAAATGACTTACTCTGCTGTTGTTGAATCACGACCATTGATTATTTCTAAAGAAAATGGTTTTTCATACAAAATTAATCCATATTCAAAACAATTTTTGAAAAAATTCCTAGTAGCTGAGCCACATATCGAAAGTGATCATCCAGAAATTAAGAAGCTAGCCTTATCTATAGCTAGTGAAAATCCATTAGGTTTTGCTAAAAAAGCGGTACAACTAATAAATCGAACATTAAAATATAAAATACAACCAGATGAATTTGGAGCGAAATATGCTATTGAGAAAGGAGAGGGAGATTGCACAGAATTTTCAGCACTTTTTGTAGCTTTATGTAGAGCTAATGGTATACCTGCTAGAACTAATGCAGGATTTGCTTTCGTACAACAATGGGAAAGACATGCGACAGCTGAATTTCTTGTTGGTGGCCGATGGCTACCTATAGATATTACCGGACAAAATGGAGATGATATCTTCATAGGTCATTTACCAACAAACATCATTTTATCCCGAGGAAATTGGATGGGAGGAACTATAACAAAAGAAGTATCTTATCGTTATCAAATTTTAGAACAAACTCAAAAATTAGATGTGGATATTGATTGGAAAATATCAGCAGCTAGTAGCACTCAAATTAAAAGTAATGCTCCAATAACTATCAAAGAAAAAACAATAAAAATTCTTGAACCAACTTTAACAGTTTCAAATAAAGTGAAAATAATTGATGAAAAGAAAACACAAGAATCAGTAATTAAATTAAAAAAACAAATGGAGGATAAAAAGTTAACATCAATTTTAGAAATGCCAAAAGGGAATAATTCAGTAAAACCAATATCAATACAAGGTAATTTTCCAGATGTTTTAAAAGATGGCTTGTTGGAAAATCATTCTATTTATCTCATCAATAATACTGATTCAACTCAAAGAGGGTGTTTTGAAATCCGATTAATAGAAGACGGGATCATAAAATTACTAACACTACAAGGTGTTAAAATCCCACCAAAAGGCACTTTACAATTGAAACCAAAATTGCAATTATATAAAGAAGGAATCAATAATTTATCACTTGTTTATCTCAATAGAATAGGAAGAAGCATAACTAGTGAGGTAAAACAATTGAGTGTTTATTAAAAATTCAACTATATTGTTTAATGGTAAATTTTTATAACTCTGTAATGCCAATCTGATTTTATGTTAATAATTGTTCTTGCTCTTATTATAGGAATTGCTTTTGGAATTGCATGCGCAGCAGTTGTATTAATCGCAAGAAAACGTTTTAGTCCCGCTGTTTACATAGTTGGTTTAGGTGCCTTTGTTGGTGGTACTATTGTTTCAATGATTATTTTCTGGTTTTCTCAACCTGTTGTTGGTTCAATTCTTCTAGGGTGCTTTATTTTTGGAGGAATTGTAATAGCTGTATTAGTTCGGTTATTCTCAAGTAGCTTTGGTCGAATAGGCAGATCAACTACAAGCATTTTTGCTTTAATAATAGCTGGTGGATTGCTTTTAACAGGAACCTACTTTGGTGTGAGCTCTGCTATCTGGAAAGGTTATGACACTGCCAAATACTTTGATACAATTTTAGAGTTTCCAGATGAAAATATGCCCTTCAATAATATCATTACAGGAGAGCATCTAAGAGTTGTTGATAGTGATCTTGCTGCTGAAATAATCCAAAAATCTCAACCATTTGGTAGTAATTCTATGATACTAGAACTCCATGTAGGTAAAATTAACGGAGAACTGATGTGGATAGGAGTAATTGGAACGGATGCATGGCAGATAGGAACGGATAACACAGGACGTAAACGGAATACTATATTTGGTTTTGTAGGTGTAGATTTAACTGATCCATCACAAGACGTAGTTGTTGTCGAACAAACTTTTGAAATAGGTCATTATTTAGCAAGACAAAAAACACTTAACAGGATTATATGGAAAATTAATCCTAATTATCGAGCTGGCGATAATAGTTATTTTTCGATGAATGATGAGGGCGATATGATGTTACTTGTACCATATTCCATTTCAACAAATTGGCGAATCGAAAAAACAAATGATATAGGAATGACCACTTTTCTTCAAAAATTGGGAGGTGTTTTGGAATTTGATTCTGCTGGTAATTTAATCAAAGATTATAAAGATTTGACTGAATTGCCTGATTATGCAAGAATACAATGTTATCCAGAAAATTGGCTTGAGTTTTGTATAAATAAATGGGGCCGTCATCGAAAAGGTGATGGAGAATTTGCTTATTTCTTTACAACATCGGAACAATTGGGAATTTCTTGGTATGATGATGTAAGGGTAATTTATGATGCAAGCACTGAAGAAACATCTCAATATATCATGCTTACTCAACCAGAATCTGAAAGTCAATTGCTAAGAGGAGCTATAAAAGCAAATGCAACTGGAATCTATTTCTTCGATTGGTCAGATTTACCCAAAAAACCAATTGATACATATAACGCTCTCGCTCATTGCGCTACTGCAATTGATGTCGAAGTAGGAACAACCGATCATAATTATTTGCCAATATTGCCTTTGTTATATCCAATTAGAACTACCTGCTCTAATATTAGTGATTATGCATATGTAGTTCCAATCCAATTTAGTGATATTCGTTTTGGAGGAGTATGTATAACTAATCCATTTGATCCAAGTGGTGTTCAAACAATAGTTGAATTTGCTGATATTACTGATACAGTAGATGAAGTTCTATCTAGAGCATTAAGTGATTATTTGACATTAATTGGCGATGAATTACCAGTAGAGAATAATTTCACTGAAATATTGCACATAGAACAACTAGCTTCTTTTGAAAAGAATGGCGATACAATTTATGTTGCGCAAGGTAATCTAACTTATATTCCTGATGGAGAAATAAACCCAATTAGTGAGAATAATACCGTTTGGTTTACTCAAGACTATCTTAATGTTACTCAATGGCAAATGGTTCTATTCCTTGAGATAGGAGATATCTTAAACCTAGAAATAGTAAAAATAAATGATATCTTTTATTGTTTGGAAATTGTTTCAATAGAATGAATAAAGGCTTTCCTTTGAGGAAAGCTAAGATTATTTATTTGTTGAATTAAATTTTCCTAATCTTTTCTTTTTTTCCTCTCAATCTTTCTCATAATAGCATCTGCAACTTTAACTAATGGATAAATTGTTTCAGAAACAGCAGGAGCATAACAGAAATCAATATTCATTAAATCGTATACAGTTAATCCTGTTTGAAGTGCTAGAACAATATAATTAACATTAACATCTACTTTCTGTTCACCAATAATTTCAGCTCCCAATATTTTTCCATCATCTAATTTAGCAATCATTTTAATGGTTATTTCTTTACTATTAGGCATATAATGAGGTATTAAAGGAGCAGTTAATTTCGCACTAACAATATCTATTCCTAATTCTTCCGCTTGCTCATCATAAATTCCAGCAATTCCAACGTAAAAAGTTCTCGAAGATACAATAAAAGAATTGACACTTCCAGGGTAAGCAGCAGCTCCTCCCCCAGCATTAATACCTGCAACTCTTCCTTGTCTTACTGCAGGTCCTGCAAGTAGTGCTAAACTTGGATTGTTTGTAACTAAGTTGTTTATTGTTATACAATCACCTGCAGCATAAATGCCTTCAATATTTGTTTCCATTTTATTATTTACTTCAATTGCATGAAGCTTGTCTGAAATCTTTATACCAATTTTTCTAGCCAAATCAATATTTGGTCGAACACCTGTAGCTAATATAACAACGTCAGTTTCGATAGTTTCATTTATTTCGTTATTTCCAAAAATGATTTTTTGGACTTTATCTTTGCCCAGAATCTCTTTAACAGCCATATTAGTTTTAATTTTCACACCTGTTTCTGTCAATTTCTTTTCTACTAAACTAGCAAAATCCAATGAGATCTTAAAGGGCATTAATTGGGATTGCATTTCGATTATTGTTACATCTTTCCCTAAATGACTTAATTCAGATGCAACTTCTATGCCAATTGCGCTTCCTCCAACAACTGCAATTTTCTTGACTTTTGATGCTGCTTCCTTAATAGCTGCTGCATCTTCAGCAAATTTCAAGCTATAAACATTTTGAAGGTCCTTTCCTTTAATTGGTGGAATAAAAACATTTGATCCAGTACAAATGATCAATTTATCATAATCTATTATCTGTTTGGTATTAGATTCATCTTTAAAGAAAATTTTCCTCTCTTTTGACTCAACATTTTCAACAAAAGATTTCTTGTGTAAAGTAATTTTCATTCTTTCATAACTAAGATTTTCAATGATGCTATTGATATCTGGTAAATATCCCCCAATTACAAAAGGCATTGCACAAGGATGAAAAGTATCATAATCCTTCGTATCAATAATTGTTATCTCAGCTTCTCTATCGGATAATCTTGCTGCTCCAGCAGCACTCATTCCAGCCGGACCATTACCAATAATGACAATTTTTTGCGCCATTTAATAGACCTTCAATTAATAAATATTTACTTATGAAATTAGTCAATAGGGGGGAGTAAAAAAGTATTGTGTTAAAATTCCTATTGATAAGTAATTAGAAAAAAATATTATCATATTTCTAATTGAAAAGCCATATCTGCAGCATTCTTAACTGCTATACTAAATCCTGGTTGGAAACCAACAATTGCTGTATCTATACCATTAGATTTTACTGTTCTAAGGATTGGAGCACATCGAGCATGTCTACTAGCAATAATTACCATTTGAATATTTTTTGAAAAAACACTATCCATAACCTCAATAGCCATACGAATGTAAATGTCAGAAGTAGCAACTATTGGTTCATATCCACTATTTTCAATTGCTTTAAGAAGACTCCTTGGTGCATGGCGATTAAGAATTACCTTGGCAATTCTTATTTGCCCTAAATTATTAGCGATTTTTTCAATATCTTCTAATCTTATTTGTTTATTATTGACTCTTCTGAGAATATTTGGCGCATCAATAATAAGTGCAACTTTTTTCTGTTTACTGAAAATATTCTTTACTGTTTTAAAACCAATGCCTTTTTGATCACTAAGTTTTCCATCTCGTAAAGCAGTTTGAGAAACAGAATCACTAATCTCTAATTCCTCAGTTTCTTCATAATCCAATGGTGTTTCTTGATCTCTTTTCTTTGACAATATGAATTCCCTTCAAATGAATCAATAAGTGCTTTCTTTTTAAAGTATTCTTAGTTTTTTAATAATAATCAAAAGAAATAATTAATTTCCTCTTTTTAAAAGGAAAATGAGAATTAAACTTTAGTAACAAAAGTTTTATTCTCTTTTTTAGCAACTTTTACTAAACCATCATCTCGTAAATCGGAAACGATATGTTCGACAACATCACTAGGTTGTCCAACAATTTTTGAGAGATCAGGGATAGATATATCTCCTCCTATATCTTGAATTGCTAAAAATACACGGAATTTTGGTACACCTTGCAATGATTTTGTTAAACTTTTTATTAGCGTGTCTTTTTGCGTTGTGGAAGTTTCAAGTTCAGTAAGTCGAGTTTTCATGTTTTCAAATTGAACCATGATTTTGTCTCGCTCTTCTTGTAAGGCATTACGATCTTTCTCAATAACTTCTTGAGTTTTTGAAACTTCTGAGGTAATTTTCTCTTTTTCATCTAATGATTTCTTTAAATCACGCATTTCATTTTTTAATTCATTTATTTCTGCTTCATATTTTGTTTTCTCTTTAAGAAGCTCATTCATTTTATTTTCTTGGCTTGATTTTACTGATGAAACACTTTCTTTAGCCTCTGCTAATTGACTCTTCAATTCACTAATTTCTTTATCTCTTTCATCAATAACACCATCTTTACCTCCAAGATCGACTGTAAGAGTTTCTACTTTCTTTTCTGTTCTCTCAAGAGAATTCTTTATATCAGTTAATTGGTGTTCAAGAGCTTTCTTTTCATCAGTTAAAGTTCGTATTTTTGCTTCTTTTTCCGATTCCGCAGAAGCTATATCTGATTTGGTTTCAGTAATGCTTTTTCTTAGTTTGTCTATTTCTTCATCTTTTTGTTGGATAGCTTGTTTGTAATTATTAATGGCAGTAGTTGCTTCTTTAATTCTTATCTCCAAATCATCTGCTCGTTCTCGTTCCATGTTTAAGGTATCTTCTAAACGACTTGTTTCAGCCTCAAATTTCTCTGTACTAACCGATTTCATTTGTTGCACTCTTTTTTCGAGTGAAGTCATCTGTTCTTTCATATTATTCATTATTTTCTCATTTTCTTGGAGAAGATCTTCTTTTTCTTGTAATAAATTCTGCAAACCATCTTTTTCAGTCGATGTCTCTCCAACCTGACTTTGTAAATCTTCAATTTCAATGCGTTGTTGTGCTAATGCTTCACCATGTTCCATAACTTGTTTTTCATACATTTCTATTGTTCGTTTTTGTTCATCAACTTGTTCTTGAAGACGGTTTAATTCATCAATTTGACCTTCTCCCCGTTCTTGAATTTTTGATTTTTCTTCATCAAAAGCCTTATCCTTCTCAACAATTTCTGCTTTTAATCGAGTGTTTTCTTGCTCTAATTCAGCAATTCTTTGTGTTGCTTCTCCACTGAAACTTAAATTACCTGTTAAGGCACTGCTCAAAGTATTGCCTAATACCTTGCTACCATTGCCTGAAGTTGTAGTAAGAATTTGTTTCATATATTCCATTTCAAGTGATTTAATGGTATCAAAAATAGTGCCTATTTCTTGAGGAGAATAGCTA
Organism: Candidatus Gerdarchaeota archaeon; assembly: GCA_016839405.1. The sequence goes on from JAEOUJ010000115.1 coordinate 11,583, forward strand.
GCTTTTGAGGTTGCTAGAAAATTATTTTTTTGTTCATCAAAACGAGAAGAAAATTCTAATTCAATTGTTTGTTTGAGATCTTGCATTTCAGCAAGGAAACGAACGACAGATTGTCTTTTTATTTCATCAATATTTGGAGGTTGGATTTGCGCCATTTTCAAGCCTCTTTACAATTAACATTAAATGAGTTATTATCCTAAATGTAATCTTAAATAATCAGTTATTATTTTTTACCTAATTTAATTATTGTGTTTTGTATATAGACAGTGTTTTTTCTCATTTAAAGTAAAATTAATCCAATATTTGATTTTTTTCTTAAAAAAAGGAAAATCATGATTAATTAAGTAATTATTTTGTTCATTATAAAACAAAAAATTTCTTTCAATCATTTAATTTTATTTGATAAATATCTTCAAAATAAAGATAGAAATTTCTCAAAAAAGAACGAAATTTTGGAAAAGGCACAACAGGAACTTTATCATGGAAAAATAATTCATCATCAAGCCAAGTAATAATCATTGGCAATAATATTATTTTCTTCCATGAAGAAACATTCATTTTTTCTTTTAAATCATTAATAGAGTTAGCTACAGCTTTAACCCGATCAATTTGATCAGAAACTGCTTTCTTTAGGGTTGATTGTTTACCTACTCCTCCAAAATGTTTGCAATCAATTAAGAAAACATATGGACTGTTCTTAAGAATAACATCAATTTGGAATTTTCGTGTTTCAGACGAAAAATTTAATCCAGTTTTTGCTTCATAACCAAATTCAGCACCTACTAAAGTTGTAAGAATTTCAAATTCTTGCCAAGATATTTCTTTTATTATTTTATCAAAATCAATACCTTCTACAGCTCCAATAATTGCTAATCGAGCTCTTTGTTCTCTAGTGATATGAAAATTATTATCAATTGTTGACTGAAAATTTAACCCAATGTCAGATAATAAATTAAGGAAAGATTTTACTCGATATTTATTTGCTTTTTCTTCAAGCTCTGAAACAATAATTATTGGCTCTTCTTTAGTTTGATGAAGTAACAATATAAGAAGTTCCTTATCCATTCATTTCACAGTAATTAGATTCATTTAACAACTATTAAAATCATTTTAGAAAAGCAATATTAAAAGCTACTATCTTAAGATAAGCTTAAAAAACATTGAAAATTCATTTACTTTAGGTGACATTTATGCCAAAGAGAATTCTTGTAACTGGGGGTTGTGGATTTATTGGTAGTAATATTGTTCAAAGATTGGTTGATGAAGGATATCATATATTGGTAATCGATGACTTATCAACTGGTAAAAAGGAGTATATTTCCAATTGCTTAAAAAAAGAAAATTGTGAATTTATTCAAGGGAGTATTACAAATCTATCATTTCTGGAAAAAAAAATGAAACGAATTGATGTTGTAATCCATGAAGCAGCAAATCCTGATGTTCGAACAAGTATTGATAATCTTTATAGTGATTTTGAAGTAAATGTTCGAGGAACAATAAATGTTCTTCAATCAATGGTGAAAAATAATGTACCAAAAATGATTTTTGCTTCATCTGGAGGTACAGTTTATGGTGAAACTGATATTTTACCAACACCAGAAAATCAATCCTTTGCACCAATAAGCCATTATGGTGCATCAAAAGCTGCTTGTGAACAATATATCTCAAGTTTTTCAAGTCTATATGATTTGGAAGCTATTTCATTTCGTTTTGGTAATATTTTTGGACCTCCCTCAAAAAAAGGTGTAATGTACGATTTTTTTAG
>JAEOUJ010000116.1 GCA_016839405.1 Candidatus Gerdarchaeota archaeon
CAAGTGTTTCTTGGAGTGATTTAGTTGGATAATTATTTAAAATCATAACCAATTTTTATCACAAAAAAAAGATTTATTTTTAGATTTTTGATGATTATTCTTATTTTTGGTTTTTCTAATTTCACATTTTTGAATAACTATTTTGTGATTGCTAATGATGAAAGAATTAATTATGATATAGAATCCATTCCTATTGCATATGTGAATGTCCCTATTGATATAGTTTTTACTGGATATAATGAGGAATTTATTGATATATCTTTGATAAATGATGGTTTGAGTACTACTGTATTCTATCCTGGTATTGATTTTATTTGGAATGAAGATACTCAGTCTTATGATTCAATATTGGATCTAGAGATTACATTGGATTTTAAATTTCATTTTACTTCACCGAGTTATTCATTGGCATTAAATTCCTTTATTGACACAAATTCTTGGAATAGTAATACGAGTGCTTTAAATGCCACTCAATTAAATCTTCAGGAAGAAACTGGCGAGAGAATGTCTATCTTTTATGATCAAGAAGGAAGAGCAATTGATGGGGAAGAAGTTGAAAAATATTTAGTAGCCAATAAAGGTTTTGAACCTGATGGTTCTAGTTATATTATCCACATTCTAAATCAATCAAGATTTGATTCTTTAGATCACAGTTTTGAACACTGGTTTGAAATAGATGAGATAGATCCTGATTCTAATATAACTGCTAATTGGTGGCGACTAGAATGGGATAATGATCTTAATCCTGATGTTGAATTTCCATATCCTTGTTGGGGGCATCAAAATAGATTATTTTTTATTGATCCATATTCTCATCAATGGTATACAAAATGGACTAACATTTGGTGGAATCCCGATTATTTAGAAGGAGATTTTGATTATCTTAATGTTGATTTAGATACATATTTAGAAGGTTTTACTCCAGAAACGATTGATTACAAAAATCATCTTAATAACTATTTAATTGATTATTTAAATGATATAATAACTGATGTTGGTGGGCGGGGTGATGGCCTTTTGTATAATCAAAAGGAAATTAGTGCACAAATTCTTCTAATTAATGATGAGTTAAATCATGGATATAGTAAAGAAGATTTAGATTGGATTTTTCATAAGAAAATTGCTGAAGAAGCTTTTGAATATGTTGTTCCCAATGAAGTTGCCAATATTACTATAGAAGAAACATGGGTTGAATTATCTGAATGTTCTGATTTACAACAAATTATCAATGATAATATTTTAGGAGAAGCTGAATTAGGAATATATCCTTGGTACAATGAAAATTGGACTTATCTTAATGGAATTGGGATTTTTTATGCATTTAAAGAAATAGCAGATAGTTATTTTGATATGAATAAAGGGGATACAACTTTTACTTCATGGATTCTTTTACTTCAAAACATATCTATGATTGGTTATTCTTATGGAGAATATAGAGAATATACAGGTTTAGGTGGTGGAGGACATGTTGTTTGTTTTAAAGATTTAAATCGTTATTTTGAAAGCGATGGTAATACTCCCCGTTCAGGTTTAACTGCTCTTCTTGTGCATGAACTTGGACATGTTCTAGGTTTTCTTCATGCAGAGATTACTAACGATGCTAAAGAGGGAACTGGTGGTTTTATGAGAGATGTAATGAGTTATTACTGTGAGGGAACTACATATTTCAGTATTTTTTTGAAAGACTCATTATATCGAACATCTAGTTATGTCAATTATTATCGAAATAAACCAGCTATTGATGCTTATAGATTAAATCCAAATCATAATACAACAATTCTTGCAGAAATTGATGATACAATTGAAGAAGGTGAAACAGCTTTAGAAACTTTGAATTACCTTGATGCTTTTTTGGCGTTTAGACTTTTATATGATTTAACAGATTACCTGCCATTAATCACTCCGACTGAGTCAGCATCAGAAAGTACTAGCTTTTCTTTGCTATTTATCCTACCAATTAGTTTACTTATAATCTTTATAAAGAAACACAAAAGAAGGTCTAAACAAGATCTTTGATTTTTATTTTTCTAAATTTA